>CAYYUB010000208.1:0-1578 GCA_964474855.1 uncultured bacterium | reverse complement strand
TCATTGGCGAGAAATTTTTGGAAAATAATGCCGTTGATGTATTTGTAGCAGAAGAAAGCCATCAACAGGAAAAAATATGGGATTTCAGACGAAGTATATCGGAAGCTCTTGATATATTTGGTACCCTTATTCCCGAAGACATATCAATACCTAGATCTACTATTCCCGAATTTATTCCTGAAATAAAAAAATTGGAAAAGGAATTTAATACGAGAGTTTTTACTTTTGGTCATATAGGGGATGGAAATTTGCATGTAAATATTGTAAAAAATGAAGAATGGAAAGATGATGGAGAAAAAATCGTGAATGAATTATTCAAAAAACTGAATGTTTTTGGAGGTAAAATAAGCGGAGAACATGGTATAGGTTTAACCAAAAAGAAATACCTCAAATATTCGAGATCAGAAAAACAAATAGAGCTTATGAAAAAAATAAAAAGGGAGTTTGACCCTATGAACATATTAAACCCCGGAAAAATATTCGATATAGAGGAATAAATGCTTAAAAAAGTAAATTCTATTGTTTTCCCATTATTAAGTAAAATGAAATCCAAAAAAATTCATTTTCCATTGGAGAATAAAAATACGATAGCTCTTCGACCTTCTGAGGTTAACGGAGAAACTCTTTATTCCCTGCCCCTGGTAGAATCTTTGTCAAAAAAACATAAATTATCTGTTCTTCTACCTGAGGGACAAGATGCTAAGTATTTTAGGCGACTCCGACCAACGATTATCCGTTATAACGAAAAATCGGGTCCTATTGGAATGTATCGCCTAAGAAAAACCATAAAGACCACATATGATTTACTTATAGACCTTAACGAAACAGATATTCTAGTGTTTTCGTACTTGTTAAAAAATCCCATTGTTGCTTCAATATATGATATTCCCGGTGTTAATATTACAGCAAAAGCCCAAATGAAATCAATAATAGGCAGGTATCAATATTTAATTGATTTGCTTGGTTTTCCGCCCATAAAATGGAAAACCAAAGCCATAAGGGCCAGTCGTTCCCGTAAAAAAATCGAGCATGAAGAACTTATCGGTATTAGTTCCGATATTTCTACCAAATATCATGGTTTACAACGGGTTTCGGAAGAAAAGGAATTACGTAAAGTTTCTAAGTTAATTACAAAGAGAAACGACCTTTCCGTAATCGCTTTTTTCCTGGAAATTCCACAGGTTCTTCTTCTTGAAGAAAAAGATCCTTTTCAACCTCCTGACTCTATAAAAGTTGTAAGATATTCCGGGAAAATTACTCCTAAAATGATCGGTGATTGTTTAATTATGTAAGAGATGAAGCCAGAGATTGGTAAATTAGTAAATCAGTTAATTGGTTTATTAGTAAAAAAAGAAAAAATTTGTGCTATTTGTTTGATTTGTTGTTAAAAAAATAAATTAAAATGGAAGTGGTGGGGCTTTGTGTTCTCTCTGTCTTTGTGTGAGAATTAAATTTTTGAATTAAAATGAAAATTTTACATATAGCTTCTGAAAATGTTGCGGGAGTACCGGGAATTCTTGTTAAAGCGGAAAGAAAAATGGGGCACTATTCCCGATTAATGACTTATTTCAGAAGTCC
>CAYYUB010000207.1:0-1682 GCA_964474855.1 uncultured bacterium | reverse complement strand
TGACCCCAAATACACCACAAAAATTGAGGTTGATTTTTAATTATTTAAGGATAAATTATAAAAATGAGAGATTTAATAATTAAAGGCTTTCTAAAACTAGCCGATAATCTTAGGAGAAATGGTTTTCTATTTCTAGCTGAATTAGCATATAGATTCTGCAGTCTTTTTAAGTACTACTTAGTCTATTCCGCAATGGGGCTTTCTGACATTTATTATAAAAAAAGGCAATACAAGAAAGGGATAAAATTATTCAAAAGATTAACCGATAGATATTCGAATAATAGCCGTTTCGCTTTTCAATTAGCTTATTTTCATTCCTTAAACGATAATTACAACAAAGCTATAGAGATCTATAGGAAACTATTGGATAAGACTCTTATTTTAAACAAAAATATTGATTTTCAACTGGTGGGAAATCTGATTGAAGCATATAACGAAAAGGGGGATTACGAAAAATCTTTGGAGCTTATAGACTTATTTTTAAAAGACAAAAAAAATAAAGATATCGAAAGTTACGTTTATTGCAACGCCGGGAACACATTTCTAGACCTTGAAGATTATAAAAAAGCTATTAAATATTACAATCGTGCACTATCATTAAAAGAATCATCAAACGCTTTTTTTAATAAAGCATTGTGTCTTAGAGAAATCGAAAGGTATAAAGACTCTTTAAAGTGTTTTCTTAAGGCGGAAAGTTTAGAACAGAACCCCTCGTTAAAAGGAAAAACTCAAAATTCTATAGGGCATGTTTACTATTTATTAGAAGATTACGATAAGGCTTTAGAATATTTTAAGAAATCTATGAACAATGGGTTCAAAAAAGCTAAAGAAAATTACACTGAACTTATAAAAAAGTTTAAAAAAACAATTAATTAGATTTATTTCTTTTGAAAACAAAAATTTATTCTTACTCTTTATAATATGATTTTTACTTCCCTATAAATATACCTCTAGTTTTTTACATTCCAGAATACTTCGTAAATATAATTAAGTTTATATCTTTATATTCTTTAGAAGTTTGTTTCTTTTAAAGTTCCTTTAATTGGTGAATTATCATCTCTCCTTCAAGAAATTTCGATTTACATCGCAAATATAAGTCAAATAATCTCCTTCTAATATAGTGCTCATAATCCAGTTTTAATTTCGTGAAACAGTTTCAAAATATGCATCCATACTGGTAAATCTTGTTCCTTTTCCGCCTCGGTAGGAACCATATCATCTCCAGTCGGAGTCTCATCATCATTATTTGGATCATGCTTTGGCTGGTTTTTATTTAATTCAGCTTCTTGCTTACCTCTCACTTCTCCTTTATATTGTTCTGCTTGATTGACACCAAATTCGTTCGAGTTGCTTACAGTAGATTCATCTTCCGCCGTAATAGTTTCCTGCCCCCCATTAATAAAATCTTTAACTGTTTTGGTAACCAGAGTGGTTCCTTTTCCGACTGCTTTGCCAATTTCTTTAGTTGCTTCAAAATCATTTTGAGAATCTACGATAAGAATAATCGTTCCCGAAATAATAATAGCATCTAATAACGCTAGCCCAAGAACTGGCGCAATAACCTGTGCAAATTCCCCGTTGGGATCATAGTGATTCACCGGATCATTATAACAATACACATACGGATTTAGCTCCTGCGAATTTGCTAAATTCAAATTGCCCGGATACAACGTATGCGGATC
>CAYYUB010000206.1:0-1687 GCA_964474855.1 uncultured bacterium | reverse complement strand
CTTCGAATCCGCTTTTATCATTGCTATCGACCTCACACCCCTTGGAATAAAGAACCTTTGTCCCCTCAGGTACCGTATTCTTTATTCCTTCCAGTACTGTTACAACATCCTTTTCTTCACCAAAAGCTTTCCAGGAACCAAGAGGCGAACGCGCATCGTTTGCTAAAGGTCCGATGACAGCAATTTTTTCCAAATCTTTCTTTAACGGAAGAACATCGTTTTCATTTTTCAATAAAACAATTGATTTACAAGCCATTTCTCTGGCTATCTTTATATGTTCTTCCTTTAAAATCTCCGCTTTCTCAACTTCAACTTTACAATATTTATACGGATCATCAAAGAGGCCAAGTTTATATTTAGCCTCAAGTATTCTTCTGACTGCCCTATCCACTAATTCTTCCGATATCTCACCTTTTTTGACATATTTCAAAATATCTTCACCGAATATCCCACTCGTCATATCCATATCCACCCCGGCAGATAACGCTTTCTTACCCGCGTCCACCTTATCTTTTGCTATCCCATGATTTATAAGTTCTCCAATTGAATTCCAATCACTCACAACAAAACCATCAAAACCCCATTTTTCTCTAAGTACATTAGTTAGAAGCACTTTATTTGCAGTCATAGGTTCACCATTAATATCATTAAAACCACTCATAACCGATCCTGCCTCAGCCTTTACCGCAGCAAGAAAAGGTTGTAAATAAACCTCATTAAGTGTGCGAAGTGAAACTTCCGCACTATTGTAATCTCTTCCACCCTGAGCTGCTCCATAAGCGACATAATGTTTAGGACATGCAATAATGGTATTTGCAAAACTTAAATCATCACCCTGATAGCCTTCAACCTGAGCCTTTGCCATAACTGCACCCAGATAAGGATCCTCTCCCGCCCCTTCCACTATTCGCCCCCATCTTGGGTCAAGCGCAATGTCAACCATGGGAGCAAAAGTCCAGTGTATTCCCGAAGCGCTTGCCTCTAGAGCGGCAATCCTTGCCGCTTCCTGTACTGCCTCCGGTTCAAAACTGCACGCAGATGCAAGAGGAACCGGAAAAATAGTTTTAAACCCGTGAACAACATCAAGACCAAAAATTAAAGGTATTCCGAGACGTGATTCCTCCACAGCTACCTTCTGGAGTTTCCCAAGAAAATCCGCACCCAAAACGTGCAAGAAAGAACCAACCTTACCCTTTCTTACCATCTCCCTTTTCTCCTCATCTATTTTGGTGTTGAAGCCCCTACTGCCACCACCCGCATATTGAGCTAACTGCCCCAATTTTTCTTCCAGCGTCATTTTTGCTATTAAAGAATCTATAAACTCATCCATAGGGGGCTTAAGCAAACTTAATTCTTTTTCTGATTTTGCCTGTAATATCAAGGACAAACTTAAAATCAACAGAAGAAAAAACCTGTTGAAAATTTTCAATTTTCTCATTTTTCAACCCTCCTTCCGTAAAGATATTAATTAAAGAAAATTTATATTTTTCGAATAAAACATTGAAGTTTATCTTCATCTTGATTAAATTCATTATAGTGAAATTCAAGAAGAATTCAAGTAGAAAAAACCACTCCCCTGCCACACCAACTTATTAGCCACGGATTGGCACGGATACACACGGATAAAAAAAGAAAAATATTTTTGTTGTTTAAAAACTACCCTACCACACCAATATTATTTCACACA
>CAYYUB010000205.1:0-1740 GCA_964474855.1 uncultured bacterium | reverse complement strand
GTTTCCAGATATACTTTAATTAGAGTAAATTCATTTGTCAAGTAAATTCTTCGAACTAGTTAATTGGTGAATTAGTTGATTAGTTAATTGGTTACAAAAAACATAAACTGCCAAGAAAAAAACCCAGTAAATCCTGTTGATCCGTGTTTAATCCTGTCTAAATTTTTCGGGGATGGGTTGAGTTTTAAAATCCATAAAATCTGCGTTTATCTGCGTCCTACTATTCGAAATTTTTCACCGTATAAGTATAACTGTTCTCCAAACTCTCACTCTCCGAAAGATGTGCTTGAATATACTGCCCGCAGTTACTCCCAATATTGTTTTCTTCAAGAATTCCTATGCTTTGTATAACTTCGTAACCTGCGTTCTGAAGTTTGTTTATTAATTCTTTTGATTTTCCCTTATTGTTTGGCTCAATAAATGAAGAAATTTTATTCTTTAATGCTTTATAAGTTGGGTTTATTGGTGTTATTTTAAGCAGGAATTTTTCCGGATCAAAATATTCCAAAAGGATGGAAGATTCAACAGGAGTCTCGTGAGCCAGGGCGAAATTCAAAGTTATCTTTCTATAGCCTTTTTCGTAGAAGGTTTCTCCGTACCGGGAAATCTTTTTGAAATTCCATTTTTTTACAGGTATTAATTTATCTCTTAGCGCTCTATCGGTTGTATGAATTGAAAACTGAAGCTGAAACTCTCTTCCCTTGTAGATGTTTTTTCTAACATTTAGTAGTCTGTCGAAAAATCCGTCAGTCCCTTCGGGTGCGATTGTTGAAACACAAGGCAGAAGTCCAGGAGCATTGTAACGGTAGGGAAGTTCCGAAAGGGCTTCTGTTACGGCAGAATTAAATGTGGGTTCGCCTACTCTTGCGAACTGAACCTTGAATTTTTCTACCGGTATATTTCCATCTGGGTATCTTTTTCTTATCGGAAAATCTATTTGGGCAAAGATTTCTTCTTTGGAAAGCTTACCTTTATAACTAATCCCCCCGTCGCAAAAAGAACAGCCTACTGGACATCCGAAAAGAGAGGAAACAATCAAAACCCATTTCTTTTCGCGCGGGAGGGGCGGTTGAACCGACTCTACAAACTCCACAAAACGGTTATTTCTCATCTTCCCAATATATACGACAGCTATGTCCTCTTTACCTGACGCGGCAACAATTTTCATTATGTATCCTTTTTTATTTCGTTATTTATTTTCATCGCAGTAATAATACCATCACCGGTTGCTATGGCAGTTTGTCTGAAAATATCATTTTTCACATCTCCTGCAAGGTATAGTCGATTATTGCTATTGTTTTTAAGAATTTTTTTCTTTAAATCAGGGGATAAAAAATCAAGGCAGGGAACTCGCCCAATTGCAAATAACAGATAATCAGCTTCGATATTCTTAATCCCTTTGGATGTAATACATTCAAGCATAATAGTGTCTTTAGGAGAAGAAGTAATTTCTTGGATTTTTATGCTTTTTATATAATTGATTTTCGTTGATTTTTTGACTCTTTCGAATAATATCGGGATACATTTTGTCGATTCTCCTCTATTCAGAACCACAACTTCATTGTGTTTCTCTAAATTGAGAGCGTAATCAAAAGCCCCATCTCCTGCTCCAACAATGGCAATCTTTTTATTTCTCAAAGTACCAAGAGGATATACTTCATAGAAAACTTTGGGGACTAATTCACCGGGTATAAGACAATCTCCAAACTTTTTTGGTTTAGTTCCGGAGGCAATAACCGT
>CAYYUB010000204.1:0-1748 GCA_964474855.1 uncultured bacterium | reverse complement strand
ACCCAAGAAGATAATATTTGTTAAGGATAGGCTGTTGAATATAGTGATTTAAGAGGGAATAGGACGCAGATAAACGCAGATTTTTTGGATTTAAAATACCACACACACCACACCGGATTATATTATCACACAGAGAGCACAGAGAACACAGAGCTCACAACCTACCCCACTTTACTTTGTTTGTTTAAAACCCAACCCACAACCCCTGAATTAGCCACAAATTTTCACAGATTTTTCTTTTTTGATACTAATTAACCACTCAACCAATTAACCAATATACTAATCCAGGTATTGATTTTTTGTGCTTAATGATTAAAATTATATGAAATGAGCAATAACAATATAGCTGAAGCTTATAACAAATTCTCAAAGTATTACGACGCATACGTAAATGATTTTAAGGACGACTTAAATCTATATAAATCATTTTGCGACAGAAAAGATAAGATCCTCGAAGTAGGGTGTGGTACGGGAAGAGTTATCAAGTACTTGCTAGACAATGGCCTAAACAACATCACAGGAGTCGATATCTCAGAGGAAATGCTTGCTCTTGCCCGCATGAAACTTGATAAGTACATAAATAACAATACCTTAACCCTGGAGAACCATGACTTTGCCAACGAACCGTTAAAACGAAATTTCGATAAGGTTTTTATAACATATTATACGTTCAATTATATTATCGATAAACCGGATAAGTTCTTGAAAAACATATACTTATCTATGAAAAACAACTCTTTGATTACCATTGATTTGTTTTACCCAATATTGTTTTCGGATCCGGAATCGGATAACGTATGGTCGGAGCGAAAAATTAAGTTCGGAGAAAATAAATCAATTATGCTTCGGGAAAAAAGGTCTTATGATGGACATTTTGAGGAAAGGGTTCTGGTTTTTGTCGAGGACGGTAAAGCTACTACGGTTGAGACTTCAAGAAGGTTTTATTCAAGAGAAGACATAGAAAAACTGCTTCACGATGCCGGCTTTAGAAACATCAAAGTAATTTACGGCTATTCGCTTGGAGATTCAAACAAATCCACAGAAGACTATCCTTTACAAGGCTACAATGAATTCAATGTAGATTTAGACAAATACGCAAACAGGGAAGAAGCCAAACTCAATTTTGTTGTTTACGCGCATAAACTCCCGTAAAAAGCCATTCTTTCTAACTTCTCTTCAATAAGTCAGTATTTCCGACAATATTACCCCAGTAAAATATAAGTTTACATAATATATCTTATCAGACATTGTTATAATAAAAAATTTAAGGTCTGTTTTGAGGATTAAGTTATTTGTTTGTAAGGAGTTAGCCTAAATTTGCTCTTAGCTTTAAACAAATCATTGATCTTTGCGGATGTTGGGTAATCTTGTGCTAATCGTGTGGAATCTCGTGGTTAGGAATTGCGGACTTCACCAGCCGCCGCCTCCACCGCCTCCACCGCCGCCGCCGGAGAACCCACCGCCGCCACCGCCGGAAAATCCGCTGGAGCTACCTCTCGGTGGGCTTGTAACAGCTGAAAATGCACCAATTGAGTCACCTATTGATCCCGTAATATGGCTTGCCATAATGGGTCCGTGTAAGCCGTAAGCACTATACCAGCCGGGTTGCTCGATTTCAAGCCCGCTGAAGCGCTGCGCCCACTGGTTAACAACACCTAAGGCTATTGCGTAAGATAGAAAGTCAAAAAATATCGTAGGATTTTGCTCGAGCATCCTTTTTAACCTTTCTTTCTCCACCCTGATGAGAA
>CAYYUB010000203.1:0-1770 GCA_964474855.1 uncultured bacterium | reverse complement strand
TTTTGTTTTTTTGGAAGAAGCAACCGGAAAAAGTAAAGAAAAAATACTTGTTTCTAAAGAGCAGATTAAAGGGGAAGATTTTTTAAAATTTAAAAATTATTTAGCCCGTAGGATTAAAGGGGAACCCTGGCAATATATAATTGGAAGTACAAATTTTCTCGGTTTTGATATTTTCACTGAAAAAGGAGTATTCATTCCAAGAGCGGAGACGGAATTGATGGCTCTTCAGGCTGTTCGTAAATTAAAAAATTTCGATAATCCTTATATTCTTGAAATAGGTTGCGGAACCGGCGCTATTTCAATATCAATTGCGTCTGGTATTAGGAAAGCGAAGATTGTTGCAACTGATATTTCAAGAAGGGCAGTTAAGTTATGTAAGAAAAACATTGATTATCATAATCTTAGCGGCCGAATTAATGTCGTATGCGCGGATTTGTTAGGGTGCTTTGTGAATTCGGAAAAATTTGATATGATTATTACAAATCCTCCTTACATACCGGAAAATAATTTGAAGCAAATTGATGGTGTTGTTAAGAGAGAACCCGTTCTTGCTCTAAATGGTGGAGTGGGGGGAGCTCAAATTATAAACGAAATATTGAAATTTTCCTTTGATAAGTTAAAAAACGGTGGTTTGATTTTCATTGAAATTGATTCTTCAAATATACCCTATATTATTATTCCGGAAGATTTAAGTTGTTCAGTAGAGAGCGATCAGTATAATAGAATTAGATTTTTGTTCGGAGTTAAGATATGAAAATAGGTGTTTTTTATACGCCCGGTAAAAGACATATTAAAGCTGTTTTGAAAAATTTGGAAAAGGCAGCAGTTGAGAACGATTTTTCGCTTATTGTATACGATGGAGATAAAGAAAAAATTAAAAAATGTGATTTTATTATTGCTGCAGGAGGAGATGGAACTTTTCTCTGGGCGGGTTCAATTATATATGGATTTGACATACCCCTTTTAGGTATAAATCTTGGAGGGCTTGGTTTTCTTACCGATATTAGAAAAGAGGAAATAAAGAGTGTTTTTAAAGATCTTAAGAGTAAAAATTATACAATTCAGGAAAGGTTTTTTTTGAAGGCTAATTGTAGGGGAGAAGAGAGTGTCGCTTTAAATGATGTGGTTTTTTCTTCAACCGATATAAGAGTAATTAATTTGGATATATATATAAATGATAGTTTTGTAACGCAACTCTCTGGAGATGGTTTGATTATTGCTACGCCTACCGGTTCGACAGCCTATTCTCTGTCCTCGGGTGGTCCAATTTTAAAACCGGATACGGAGGCTATTGTTATAACGCCCATTTCTCCTCATACTTTGACTTTTCGGCCGTTAGTCGTAGATGAAGAATCTCGAATACTCATAAAAACTAAAGAGAAATGCCGGTTTGTTTGTGATGGCCAGAGGTTATTTACTCTTGATTCAGATGAAGAAGTCTCTATCGAGAAGAATGTGAACCCTTTAAAAGTAATAAAATTTGAAGATTGGGACTATTTTGATATACTAAGAAAAAAATTAAATTGGGGTAATGGATGATAAAAGAAATAAGAGTTAGTGATTACGCTCTTATTGAACGAATCGAAGTAACTTTAAATCCAGGATTCAATGTTCTTACAGGCTCAACCGGTACGGGTAAATCCATAATAATAAATACGCTTTCTCTTCTTCTCGGGGATAAAGGAGATATAGCCTCCATAAGGAAAGAAGCAGATAAGGCTATTGTTGAAGGAGTCTTTTCTAATTCAAAGGAAATCAATAAGATTTTAG
>CAYYUB010000202.1:0-1826 GCA_964474855.1 uncultured bacterium | reverse complement strand
ATTGTATCTTCAATCCTGACTCCTTGATAACCGGGTATATAAATGCCCGGCTCTATTGTAAAAACCATCCCCTTTTTAAAATAATGTTTATCCTTTTTAGAAATAGTAGGCTTCTCATGAACTCCCAGACCAACACCGTGCCCTAACGAGTGCGGAAAATATTCGCCAAAACCATTATTAGAAATAAAATCTCTCGCTATTTTGTCCAGATCTTTGGTTTTCATATTTTCTTTCACCGATTCGAATGCAAGTTTTTGCGCGTCATATACTGTTTCATATATCTTTTCGTCTCTTTTTGTAGGCGTCCCCAGAAAAGCTGTTCTTGTAATATCAGATTTATAGCCCTGGTAAGTTGTACCAAAATCAATTGTAACAAATTCACCTTTCTTAATTTTTTTGTTTGATGCCACTCCATGAGGTATCGAAGAACGATATCCGGAAGCAACAATCGTCTCAAATGCAGGCTTCTCACCCCCGGCTTTTTTCATTCTATACTCAAGCTCGGTTGCGATATCCGTTTCACTAACTCCTTCCTTTATATAAGTAATAGTATCTTCGAAAGCCTTATCCAATATCTCACAAGCTTTTTTAATTTTACTAACTTCTTCTTTTGTTTTCGTAATTCTTAAATCCTCCACAAAAGAATCAAAACTCTTAAATTTTAACCAATCTAATTTTTTCCTTAACTCCCAGTAAAAGCCATAGCTTATATCTTCGGCTTCAAATCCAATCCTGCTCTTTCTTTTTGCTATGCGGTGAGAAGTAAGCTTTTTTATGTAACCCTTGTCGGTAATGCAAACGTCTGCGTTCTTAACGTTATCAACCAACTCACCCTGGAACCTGTAATCGGTAATCAATAAAGCTTTTCTTGGAGCTATAAAAAGAACACTCGAATCACCGGTAAATCCCGTTAAATAAAAAATGTTTTCTCTAGACGCCACAAGAAAACAGTCAATGTTTTTTTCTTTAAATTGCTCTTGTAATTTTGCTATCCTATCATCCACTTGATGCCCCACCTAAGCCGTCAATCCATTCGCGGAAACTATCATCAACTTCCTCTTCACCACCCTCTTCACCCTCCTTTCCACCTTCTATAAGTTCCTTTTCTTCTTCCATTTCTATAGGAGCTTTCTTATCTAACTCCGAAAAAAGACTCTTTTCCCCCTGAATTTCATCATTTTCAAAATCCAAAAGAACCTCTTTCTCTGATACTTTAATTCTGTCTATTCTTTCTTTAATCTCATCGCTTTTATTTTTTTGATAAAGTTTTTCATAAATCTTTAAAGCTTTATCTTTGAACCCATGACCTTCATAAATTTCTCCAAGTTCTTTAAGGGTTTCTTCGCTTTCTTCACCAGTCCCCTCTGCTCCTGCTACTTTAACTACTTCTATTTCTTCCTCCACCTCTTTTTCTATCTGTTCTTCTATTTCTTCCTCCACTTCTTCTTCCACCTCTTCTTCTACCGGCTCATCGGAAAATTCCCGTGTTTCCTCCTGGTCTAAAGCCGTCTCTTCTTCTTCTGCAAATACATCTTCTTCTACCCCTGCCGCTTCTTCTTCCGCTTCTTCATCAAACCCAAAAACTTCTTTTACTTCTACTGTTTTTAACTCGGTTTCTGGCATAGCCTCATGGAAATCTTCTTCAGGTTCTTCTATTTCCTCTTCTACGGCTGCTTCTTTCCCGAAAAAGTCGCCAATATCTACTTCTTTTTTTGTTTTTTCCTCCTCAACTTCCCAATCCTCATCCTCAGATTCTGCCGTTTCTTCCTCCTTTTCTACTTCTTCCTTCACTTCTTCTTCCTCTCCAAACACTTCATCCTTGACTT
>CAYYUB010000201.1:0-1853 GCA_964474855.1 uncultured bacterium | reverse complement strand
CGAGGAATATCTGTCCGAAGTTGAAGAGAAGGGTCACCGAAAATATGCCAGGTTTGAGCCATCTCCACGCCAATATCGGACGTATCTCCTCCACACTGCTCAATCATATAGCACAAGCCGTTAAAATATGCACTTCCGGCAATACTAGCCTGGTAATGTGCCAGCAGGTTAACAGCACCTTCCTGTCCTATACAGGGGGGTATCCAGGTTTGGTCTATAGTAGGAGCTAACGTTACAATAAACCCCGTAGGATCATCAGGTGTACCGGCAGTCAATACATCCTCAGAGAAACAAGTTCTGCCGTTAAAATTACCAATTTGACATCCAACAGAAATAACATGCGGTAACATCCAATAATTTGTAAGTGCAGCTATATGACTTCGACTGAATCCTCCACCACTTGCCCAACCGGAAGTATTTCCATGCCCGATATAATTTATCATAGACACACCTGAATTTATAGCACTGGCAATAATAGGAGAAGTACCCCAGGGATTATAACTTGAATCAATAGAAGTGTAAGTAAAATAAGGAGAAACATCATATAGTAAAGTATCCTTCAACCATTCACATCTCTGCTTATCCATAATTGTATCGCCATCGTCAGCTTCGTCACTTGCTATCATCAGTCCTCTGTGGTACCAATCCCCTCTCTCTTCCGGATTTCTTTCATATTTTATGCTGCGCATCACCTGATTTCTTATATTATTCGCTTCTCCCCCATTTGATGAAAAACGGCCTATAAAAAGATCCGGATAATAATCAGTACCATCAGTATATGCGTAAATGGGGTCAGCCTCCGCTCCAATAGCCAACCCAACAGTCCCTAAAGGAGGCACAAGTTCATCGCCATCCCCAACAAGCAAACAAAAAGTAACGCCTAAACTATCATATTGATTCTGAATGAAATTTCTTATTGAAGAAGTATCATTTCCTACAACTGATAAACTATATAAGTCCGTTGGTATTCCTTTTCTTCTTTTCCAGATTAAAAAAGAATCCATTTCCGAAACATATTGGTCCGCACATATAATTATCATCCTGCCGGCATCTTCCTCAATCATATCATATCTTAAACTACTTTCCGAATAATTAATGAAAAAATCTTTATACAAATTCTTAACTGATGGTGAAATCGGCTTTTTTACTAATCTATTTTTAACATTCGACAACGCAAACCCTTCAGAATAAACTTCGACAACTAGTTTTTTAAGTATTATAAGTTCTCTATTACCTGCATCATAACGTATTGGATTAACATAAATCGTTACACCTCTAAAGTCCCTGATAATAAAAGGGGCGGAAAGAGTTACCACTTCTACCGGAAATATATCCCCTGATGAATAAAAATCGCTAAAAGTATATGGTACAGAGGAAGGAGAAACATTTCGTAAAATATTTCCCTTGGAAGGCATACCAGGTAAAGCTCCGACTCTCCGGACTTCTTCCCTGATAATCCTCAATTTCATTTTTTTATCATCAGGGACAATTATACTTTTAGCTATTCTGGGAAGCCGAGGATAACCCTTCTTCATGTAGTCGACAACACCTGGTATAGAAATCCTTGAATAACTTTTCCTATTAATTACAACAGTATCCAGATAGAATCCGGGAATCGTAAACTCTATTTGAGTACTTTCGTAACCATTCCGGGATGCATTACACTGAATGGTTTGCGTATTGTTATCCGAAAGACTTAGCCAACTACTCAGGGTTAAAAAAATTAAAATCATATTGCAATTATAATTATTATAGCAGAATAGTCAAGTCGAAAACCTCCCCATCCCCAAAAATTAACCTCACGTTTATAATGAGAAAAAGTCTTGATTATTCAGGAGGTGGTGATATCCTTC
>CAYYUB010000200.1:0-1862 GCA_964474855.1 uncultured bacterium | reverse complement strand
CTCACCTCTGTGGGGAGGTAAAGACACTTTTCATTATATTTCTTGAAATGTGAAAAGATGAGCCGAGTCATCAGTCGCCAGTCATTAGTCAAAAAATAACTAAAGTTAGGGTGTTAGAGCGTTGGTGCGTTGGTATTGTTTTAGAAAACTCAAAAGATTTTTCAAACAACAAATAACACCTTGACTAAAATGAAAAAATCCCTTAATTTAGTAAAGTAATGATGTTTTAAGAGGAGGTATAGGATGATTAAAATCTCAAAAGTATTTATTTTTGCCATATTTATATTATTTATTCTTCCGAACTCACTTCTTGCGGACTGTGGCCACTGTTATAAAACTGCGGAAGTAAAAATTATTCTTAAAGACGGAGAATCCATGAAAGCTATAATTCCTATCTATGGAAGAGATATCATGGAAAAAAGTTCTATGATTAAAAGCGATATAGATATAAAACCTTTATACGAAAAAGAAATAAAATCGATAACTTATGTCGATTCAATACATTCTATACCAAAAATAGGAAGACTTGCTGTAAAGGAAAAAATTAAAAAGCTGCCTCTGGATACAATAGATAAAATCATTTTTTTAGGCTGGGACAACATGACAGGTGCCGGAGAGATAACAAATCTACCGCAAGCACAAATAACCAGCTTAGAAAGCAGGGAAATATTAGCAGACACAACAATAGAAGGCAGCCTCGCCGTGCTAACATATGTTAATCAAGATCCAGATATTTCAGAGAAGGAATTTAAGTTGTTTTTTAGATACGTCCCCTATTCCGCTCCTAATAAATATAGGGGAATTGAATCGAAAATAAAAGAAAAATTAATCTCAATAGAATATGCAGCTAAAAAGAATGATTCCTTACAAAATGCAAAAAATCTAATAATTGAGTTTCGAAATTCGCTAAAAAAGGAAATAGAAGACATGTCAATTGACTTCTTAAATGAAGATATAGAAAACTACTTCAAATACGTGTCTAAACAAAAAGAAAAAAAGGTGGAGTTTCTCAATATAATAATTTCATATTTAGAGAACGGAAATTCAAAAGTTATTGAAAGTTTTGTTGATAATAATATAGATGAAGAAAAAACAAAAGAAACTTCGAATGAGATTATAAACGATTCTAAAGATTTCTCCTCGCAAAAAGAAGACAATATAGAAACAAGAGCAATAATATCGTTAATATCGATGAAAGCTTTAGATAGACCTCTTTCCTGGAAAAATTATGACTTATACAAAAAAACCTTAGAAAAAACCGGCTTTATAGAAATAATGTTCGCATGGGATTAAAAGAACGGTTCGTGCCTCTGGGGTCAAATCTAGACATTGGACAATTTTTGAAATCATCCCTCCACCCCATTCTTCGGATCAGTTAAGTGGTTAAATAGTTGAATTGCTAAGTAGTAACAGAAATAATATCTTCATTCGTGCTATTCGTGTGATTTGTTGTTCCTTCTTTAGTTAAGAGGTTGGGAGATATTTTTTACTAAAACCTAATACCTGATACCTGGTACCTAATAATGCATACCACCATTGACATTTAGTCTTTTTTTCGATATCATTCATAAAACATGGAGGTGCAAATGTCAAATAATATTATGCTTTCTACAGGAGATATTAGACGAGAATATGAAACTGTTGATATTATATTTGAAGCTCAAGTAATAAGGAGCAGATGGATTCGTTCCGGTGGTAGAGAAACTTTGAAATTTTTATCAGAATTGAATTCTAAGCTAAAAGAAGCAGCTAAAGATAAAGGATGTGATGCAGTTATCTGGATAGATTATGATTTCGACAGAAATCCAAATGTTCAAGTATTAACAGCATATGGAACAGGAGTTAAATTTAAGGATTGATTG
>CAYYUB010000199.1:0-1867 GCA_964474855.1 uncultured bacterium | reverse complement strand
TTTTTTATATTAATGGTATACTTATTCCCTTGACAAATCTGAAAATTTGTTAATGTATTAAATATTATAAATTGTTTTTCGCCGAAGAAAATTTAATTAAAATGGAACTAAATGCGTATTTTTGAGTCTAAATAGTAAAGGAGAGGAAAAAATAATCTGGAAAAAACAGAAACTTTTACTTTTATTTTTTGATATATTATTCGCTGTGGTTTCTATTGTTATAACCTATAATATTGTCCCTGAAAGAATAATTGGGTCTGTAAGGAGTATTTATTTAGAAGTGATCGTTTTTACTTTACTTGTTGTTGGAATATTTGCTTATCTTGATCTATACAATTATCTTGTATTTTTAAATCGTTTCCGATATATTTATAGGACTATAAAAGGTTTAGGATATACTTTTGTTCTTTATCTAATCTGGTTGTGGGTATCCTCTTCTTTTCATACTCAAAAAGTGGTTTCGATTTTAATTCTTTTCCTTATTTTTTCGTTATTAGTGTACTTTACCAGAACCATCCTCATTCCTATTTTCTCTATACTTCTACCCAGTAGGGAAGTCGTGCTGTACGCCCCTGAAGGTAATTATAGAGATATTAGAGACTGGTCAAAGCATCACATGGTTTCAGGTATTACTATAAAGAAAATTTCAGAAGATAGAGAAGAGATTGAAAACTATGTAAAGAAGGGGTTTCCGGTTATAATTTCTACATTTACAGAAGAATGGGAGACTTTGATTGAGACCCTTTTTTATTTTAAAGGTAGAGTTCCTGTGATTTTATTCTCTCCGCTTTTAACTGGGATTGACGGTGTTGACTACTGGGGATATCTTGAGGGTGTGCCAATCGTTTATTTCAGATGGAGCGGTCATTCAAAGATTTATCGTTTTATGAAGAAAGTAATAGATGTTATGGGTGCGATTTTGGCAATAATTATTTTCTTCCCTTTTATGATTATTGCAGCGGCAGGAATTAAGTTGACTTCCAAAGGGCCAGTGTTTTTCATGCAGAATAGAGTTGGTAAAGGAGAAAAGATTATTAAAATGTTAAAATTCCGTTCTATGATTGAATCCTCTGATGATAAACCTCATAAAGAGTTTGTGAAAGGTTGTATAAATGGAGACAGTGACAGAAATTTTAAATTTATGGATGATTCAAGAATAACTCCATGGGGTAAAATGTTAAGGAAAACAAGTATTGATGAATTCCCGCAATTTTTTAATGTTTTAAAAGGTGATCTTTCATTAGTTGGCCCCAGGCCTCCCCTCGAGTATGAGGTTACTCAGTATTCGGACTGGCATAAAAAACGACTTTCCGTAAAACAAGGTATTACCGGAGCGTGGCAAGTTTTTGGAAGAGCCAGATTACCGTTTACAAAATCTTGTTTTCTTGATATATATTATACCGAAAACAGAAACCTGTGGTTTGATCTACATCTTCTAAGTCAGACACCGCAAGCAATTGTTTTCGGCAAAGGAGCTTATTAGGAAATTAAATCGTTCTTTACTTTTTTTAAAGATTTAGTTCTTTCTTAAAATATTCGAGGACTTTTTTTAAACCTTCCTCCCTCGAAACTTTCGGTTCCCAGTTTAAAAGTTTTTTTGCTTTGCTTATGTCGGGTCTTCTTATTTTGGGGTCGTTAACAGGTAATGGTTTGAAAACGATTTTGCTTTTGCTTTTTGTTAAATTTAAAATTTCTTTCGCGAAATCAAGAATGCTGATTTCGTTAGGATTTCCTATATTGACGGGATAGTTGATATCGGACATAAGTAATTTGTAAATTCCATCGATTAAATCGTCTACATAACAAAATGAGCGGGTTTGAGAACCGTCTCCGAAAACCGTTATAGGTTCTCCTCTAAGAGCCTGGC
>CAYYUB010000198.1:0-1914 GCA_964474855.1 uncultured bacterium | reverse complement strand
TCATGATTTACGATCATCATTTACTCAGAGAAAGAAAATTCAGAGAACATATGGGAAACTTCTACGATACTGTTTATGAAAATAGCAAAAGAGTCGTGACAGGTGCCGAATGGTTCAATTTACCACCTCTTGTAGATTTAATTGGATGAATATTTCAGTTCAAGTTGAATATTTTTAAAAGAAATAGATATAACAATAAAAAATAAAGGAGGAAAATAATGTTAAATATAATATTGATAGCTTTCATTATTGGCATAGTAGGTTTTGTAATAACTGCTTACAATGGATTTATAAAATTGAAGAATCTTTGTGCTAATGCATGGAGCGATGTCGACGTTCAATTGAAAAGAAGATATGACCTCATTCCTAATCTTGTTAACGCTGTTAAAGGTTACGCGAAACACGAAAAACAATTATTCGAAAACGTCACAAAAGCAAGAGCAGAAGCAACTACGGCAAAAACTCCCGGGGAGCAGTCAAAAGCCGAAAATATGTTAACCGGAGCTCTTCGTCAGCTCTTCGCGGTTGCGGAGAATTATCCCGAACTAAAAGCAAATACAAATTTTCTTGATTTACAGAACAATCTATCTCAAATCGAAGGCGATATTCAGAATTCGAGAAGGTATTATAATGCTGTTGTGAGAGATAATAATATCAAAGTCGAATCTTTCCCTTCTAATATAATCGCAACTACTTTTGGTTTCAAAAAACGCGAATTTTTTGAAATGGCGGAAGGGGAGAGGGCTGTACCAAAAGTTGAGTTTTAATAATGATATTTCTAATTTTAAGCTTATATATACAACTATTCGATAGCGAAATACAGTTAAATTATAATGGTTCTTTAGATGTTAAAGAAGAAATAACCGTAAATTTTGACGGCGGCTACCATCACGGAATCTATCGAGATATTCCCCTTGAATTGCGTGGTAAAACAGGAAACTATTCACTCGGATTCAAAGTACATGAAGTCTTAATGGATGGAAAGAGTGTACAGGTAAAGAAAAGCAGAAAGCGTTATGGGGGAGGAACAGATTTAAGGCTCCGCGTAGGAGACCCCGATAGAACAATTAGCGGAATTCACGTATATACAATAGAATATTCTGCCGTCCTGGGAGCTAGATATTTTGAAGAATGGGATGAATTGTACTGGAACGTAACCGGGAATGGATGGGAGGACAGAATCGATTCTTCACATTGTACGGTAATATTTCCATCCACAATACAACTATCGAACGAAGACATCAAGCTATTCGTTGGCTTACAGGGTTCGGATAAAACTACCGAAGACTACACCTTAAGCAGCAATTCCCTTTCTTTTGGCACTGGCACACTATACCCCGGATACGGAGCCACTGTTGACATAAGATTCCCAAAAGGCTTCCTAATTGAACCTCCTTTATCAGCAACGCTCTCACTTAAGCTCAAAAGCTTTTTAGGGCCCATATTAGTCCTTCTATTGCCCCTATCCACCTTTATTTTCTTATTTAGACGTTGGTACAGGGAAGGCAAAGACCTGCCCATAGGAACAATTACAGTTAAGTACACCCCCCCCAAAGACTTAACAGCAGCTGAAGCCGGAACAATTCTTGACCAGAGGGTAGATTCGGTTGATATAACGTCTATCTTGTTTGATCTTGCGCGGTTGGGGTACTTATCCATAGAGGAAATAGAGTCAAAGAAATTACTGTTTCTGAAAACTAAGGATTATAAGATCAAAATATTGAAAGACATGGAGTTAGGTGAAGAAAAACATTTAAGAGAATTTTTGCGTGGGCTACGGAAGAAAGGGGGGAAGGAATTTCTGATTTCTGACTTAAAGGGCGAGTTTTACAAATACGTTAAAGATGTCACGGAAGAGATATATAAATCCGTAAAGAAAAAGAAATATTTCTACGGAAATCCGGACACGAAACG
>CAYYUB010000197.1:0-1918 GCA_964474855.1 uncultured bacterium | reverse complement strand
GATGGAAGCTTTATTTCTTCACCCTGTTCTGCGCAGCTTACCAAGGGAGAAATCAAACCCAACAAAAAAATAACAACCCAGGCATATTTCAGTTCATACATTTCATCCTCCTTTTTTGAAGTCATAAAAAATAAATATAAAGATAAGAAATGTCAAGACAACTAAAACCACCACTTTATAACTCCAGAAAATTTTAAAATTTTGACATTATAATTAACTAGAGTCAACTTTAGAAAAAACGATATAAAATCCCTGTACCTATAATGGAACATTGATTGAAATAAATCGTCTTTCTCTATAAAAAACACCTCTTGACTTATATAGAATATAACCTATGTTATCAGAAAAAATCCTGGAGGGATGATATGTTATTTTTAATTTTAATTTCAGCTTTTCCCCTTTTTTCAAAGGAGAAGCCTGTCGCGACAGTCGCGAATAAGAAAGTTTTTGAAAAAGACATCCCGGACAATTTGACTCTGGACCAGCATCTTCAAAATCTTGTCTTTTTTGAACTGGCAAAAGAAAAGGGATACGTCGACTCCGTAAAAACAAGAATAGATAAAAACTTCGATCAAGAAATAATAAAAAGAACTGTACAAACATATATAAAAGCAGCTTCCCAGCCTTCACTTTATGAATGTACAGTTTATTACAAAAATTCGAAAAAAAAAATAAGTATACAACTCATTCAAACCGAAAATCTTATTATAGCGCTGAAAGCTTACTTTGAGGTACTTAAGGGTAAAGATTTCGGAACCATATCAGAGAAATATTCATCCAATCCACAAATAAAAAAATCTAAAGGGCTTTTAAACCGTCCAATTCAATGGTCTTCCTCTCTACCACCCACTTTTAAAAGAATATTTAATATGGAACAGAGCGAAGTCTCGATTCCTCTAAAATATAGAACAACATGGAATATTATCAAAATAATTGATATCAAAGAACAATACGGCAAAAATGTTCTCGACAAAAGCAGTATGCTGGAAGATATTGCCAAACCGGAATTTAAAATGAGGGTTTCAAAAGACAAATCATCTCTTTACATAAATAAAGTAAAGATGTTTCTTCCATGGTTAGCAAACGTTAAAGTTGATTCAAAAAATATTTCTTTTTTATGCGAAAAAATAACAGCCTTAAACGAAAAATCCGCTTCGGCAGGACTGGCATTCAAAGATGAAAATTTGAACATCGTACTGGCAAGAAGCACAATGGGAGAATACAAAATCGTTGACTTCTTAGAAGATGCTGCCCGGGCAGGAGGCATACTTGCATTCGCCAATGAAGAAACTGCTAGTAGATTTATAGAAGAACAAATCTTAAATGGTCTCCTAACGGCAATATGTAAAAGAATCGGAACTCACAGAGGACATTTCCTTGCAACGACTTATGAAAAAAATATCAGGAATTCTACTCTGGATTTCTTTAAGAGAAAAGAAATCTTACCTATAATTAAAGAAAATGACAACGACTTAAAAGATTTTTATAAAAACAACAAAGATAAATATATAATAGCAGAAAGGAGAAAAGTATTTTTAATTGAAGTAAAAGAAGAAAAGGAAGCCCATGAAATAATTAAAAGACTTATTGAGGGAGAAAAATTCCAGACCCTCGCGCAAGAGGTATCAATCGGAAAAGGGAAAAAAAGAGGCGGAGACATTGGCTATATAGAAAAAAATCAACAGGGTAGTATCGGACAAGTCGCTTTCGAATTGCAAAAGGGAGAAAATTCAAAACCCTTTAAAACGCAAAACGGTTGGGCAATCATTAAAGTAACGGATATTAAAAAGGGCTACCTGCCTGATTATTCCAACGTAAAGCCTTCCGTAAGAATGGACTATAGAACAAATAAGGCAGAAGATATCGGAGACAAAATCTTTGAGCAAAATAAGGAAAAATATAAACTCAAAATATTGTC
>CAYYUB010000196.1:0-1941 GCA_964474855.1 uncultured bacterium | reverse complement strand
ACTAATGATTTTTGCTAACAAGTAAAAAGAAGCTGCCCGGTAAAAAGCCGGGCAGTTTTTTTATTTATTTAAGGGAATAATTAAGGAGGAATTTCTGGTAATAACATCCTTGACATTCAAGTGAAAATTATTATTCTATTTATTGATAAGATGGGAAATGCGCAATGTTTATTTTAGGAATATGGGATGGTCACGATTCGGGAGTGGTTATATTGAAGGATGATAAAATCCTTTTTGCCATGAACGAAGAAAGACTTTCAAGAAGGAAATTGGATATATCATTTCCGGAAAAATCTATAGAATATTCTTTAAATTATTTAGGTCTAAAAAAAGAAGATATCGAAATTATAGCACTCTCAACCACAGAATTTGCTAAAACTTTGTGGAGAATATTCCCGTTTCTAAAGGAAAGTTACTATTTATTACGTAGAAGAAAGAAGGAATATTCGATTTTTGATTCTTTCAAGAAGAACCTTAAATACAAAGTAACTGAGTTACAGCTGGACCCATTATCAAGAATCATAAGCAGATTAACAATAAATAAAAAATTGAGAAGATTAGGTTTTGATAATTTTAAATTATGTATTTATGACCATCACTTGTGCCACGCCGCGAGCGCTGCCTTTACGAGTGTTTTCGATAAGTCTTTAGTTATTACGATTGATGGAATAGGAGATACTTTATCGGGGACAATAAGCAGATTTGAGAATGGAAAATTAGAGAGAATAATAACGATTTCCGGTAAAGATTCGTTCGGAATATTTTTCGAACACGTAACCAATCTTATGAACATGAGGGAATTAGAAGATGAAGGAAAAGTAATGGCACTTGCCAATTACGCTTTAAAAATAGAAGATGAACAAAATCCTCTCCTGGATTTTTTAAAAGTTGAAGGATTAAATGTAAAGGCAAAATATAATAGTTTAAGAACATATAAAGAATTGAAAAGAATACTATGGAAATATCCCTCCGAGCAGTTCGCCTACATGGCACAACGAACTCTGGAAGTTAAAATTACAGAGTTGGTGAAAAACGCTGTTAAAGAAACAGGTTTAAACAAGATATGTCTGTCAGGAGGAACTTGCTCAAATATAAAAGTAAATATGCTTATTAAAAACTTGCCCGAAGTGGATGATGTATATGTGTTTCCTCATATGGGTGATGGTGGGCTTGCGATGGGTAGTGCTATGGTGGCTAATTATGAATCGAATGGTATTTCCGAGTACAATTTTAAAGATGCATATTTTGGACCTCTATTTTCGAATGATTACATAAAAACGGTTTTAGAAAAAAGTGAACTGAGAAATATAAAATATAAATATGTAGAAGAAATTGAAAAAGAAGTGGCGAGAATTATTTTTGAGGGGAACATAGTATTCTGGTTCCAGGGAGAAATGGAATATGGCCCCAGAGCACTTGGAAACAGAAGTATACTTGCTTCGCCTCACTCTGAAGAAATAAAAAACGAATTAAACCTGGTGCAAAAGAAAAGAGTTTGGTATCAACCGTTTTGTCCGACAATGCTTATAGATGATGCTAGAGAACTTTTAGAAGATTTAAAGGGAACCCCTAACAGGTTTATGACAATGGGCTATATGGTTAAAAAAGACAGGCAAAAACTTATGAAAGGGGTGATTAATATAGACGGTTCCTGTAGACCACAGATTATAACCAACTATGATTCAAGATACGCAGGATTATTATCGGAATATAAAAAATTATCCGGTTACGGAGTTCTACTTAACACAAGTTTTAATTTACATGGAGAGCCTCTTGTTTGTTCCCCGGAAGATGCTTTAAATACCTTTTCGAGAACTGAAGCGAAATACCTGGTATTAGAAAATTACCTACTTAGTAAAACTTAGGCTCTTTGTGAATATGGTGGGTAACAATGATAGCTAATAAACTGCAGTCATTTTTATCCACATATTATGTTTATCT
>CAYYUB010000195.1:0-1954 GCA_964474855.1 uncultured bacterium | reverse complement strand
AAAAGAACAAATTTTAAAAACATTAATTCATGAAATAGCGCATTATTTCGGTTTTGACGAGGAAGAAGTGAGGGAGAAAGGATATTGATACAAAAAAATTTACTTTTTTTGTAAAAAATTTTTGTAGTAGGGGTTGACAAAGTTTTAGTACGTCCTGATATTGTATTAAAATGAGACGAGGAGGTTAATATGGGAAACAAGGAAATAAGCGAGTGGATTGGTGTAGATGGCCAACGATACAAATATTCCGTCCATAATTTACCTACAGAATTTGACTCCGGTGATTATGGTAATTACATTTTCACTAAAAAAACTAACGACGGCCATTGGATTCCGGTTTATATAGGTCAGGGTGATCTTGGCGTTCTGATAGGTAAAGCTGATCCGCAATTAAAGTGTATAAAAGAGATGGGTGCAACTCACGTTCATGTTCATCAGAATAATAGTGAATGGGTAAGAACCTCTGAAGAACATGATTTATTAGAAAGCTATGTTAAAGTGTTCAAACCGTTTGGTTGTAATTATAAGGGAAGAAAAGAGGACGAAGAAGAAACCTTGTTAGAGTAATTTTTTCTGATTATATTTCAATTTAATTGTTGCGATAGCAGTGAATTGAAGTTTCGTATTTCGAGTTTAAAGTTACGAGTTATAATTTGGGTGCCAGATACCGGGTACCAGGTCCTAGTTTTAATAAAAACACAAAAATATCTTTATAAATCTGCGTTCTATCATTTTTAGTTTTTACATTTTCATATGTCATTTTGCTTTTTAATTTTTAATATTTGATTTCCTTGTAGGTGGTGGGCTTGACAAAAAATCAAAAGCGGATAATTTTCAAAGAAAATAAGACTTTTTGAGTTTGGTTTGGGTTACCCAACAGTGTGTTTGAACTGCTGTTTTTGTTTTTTTAATGGACCTTAAAAGGAGGCAAAAATGTATGAAAAAGTTTATATATTTGACACGTCTCTCAGAGATGGTGAACAGGCTCCCGGATTTAGCATGAATGTGGATGAAAAAGTTAAGTTAGCTTTTCATCTGCAGAAGCTAAATGTGGACTGTGTGGAAGCCGGTTTTGCCATTGCCTCACAGGGAGATTTTGAAGCTATAACAGAGGTTTCGAAAGCTTTAAAAGGTCCGGAAGTAGCCAGTCTCGCCAGAGTAAAAGAAAAAGACATAGACCGCGCCTGGGAGGCTCTTAAACACGCTAAAAAGCCGCGTATTCACGTTTTTATAGCCACATCCGACATTCACATGAAGCATAAGCTCAAAATGGAAGAGGATGAAGTGCTGGAAGCGGCAGTAAAAGGAGTAGAATACGCCCGCAAATACACGGATAACGTTGAATTCTCAGCGGAAGACGCTACAAGGACCAGGCCCGACTTTTTGGCTAAAGTTTGTAGAAGTGTTATAAAAGCCGGAGCAAGGGCTGTAAATATACCGGATACTGTTGGGTACACTACTCCCGAAGAGTTTTCACGGCTTATTTCTTTTTTGAAAGATGAAATTAAGAACGACGCGATAATCAGCGTTCATTGTCATAATGACCTCGGTCTTGGCGTCGCCAATTCACTCGCGGCGGTAAAAGCCGGAGCCAGACAGGTAGAATGCACTATAAACGGAATCGGAGAACGCGCCGGCAATGCTTCCATGGAAGAAATTGTAATGATAATCGATACCAGGAGAGACCTGTTCGAGTTTGAAACGAATATAAACACAAAACACATATATCCCACAAGCAGAGCGCTTTCTTTAATTACCGGGGTGCAGGTCCAGCCAAATAAGGCTATCGTGGGAAAGAACGCTTTTGCCCATGAAGCCGGAATACATCAGGACGGAGTGCTGAAAGAAAAAAGCACTTATGAGATAATGAGACCTGAGGATATTGGACTGCCTTCCAATGAGTTGGTACTGGGAAAGCACTCGGGAAGACACGCTTTTCATAATAAGCTTAACG
>CAYYUB010000194.1:0-1956 GCA_964474855.1 uncultured bacterium | reverse complement strand
ACTATCTTCGAAGCTTCAAGCAAGATTCTTATACCCTTAGTCGGCTCATACAATCTACTAACAGTCCCAACTATCTTTGTACCCAAATTCAATCCCAATTCCTTAAATTTCTTCTTCCTATCTACTTCCACAGAGAAAGAATTTACTTCTATTCCATTAGGAACAGTAACAATAATTTCCCTTTTAATACCAACATCTCTAACCAGAAATTCTGTGACCGCATAAGAACAGGAATATATAACATGACTCAAAGGAGCTGTTATCTTATCTAAAATTTTCTGCACCAAGTTCATCCATCCATAGACACCTCTAACGGAAGAAATGTTTGGTATACCGAGAAAAAAACCAAAAAAACGAGTTGGGATATATGCACGATAAAGAAAAGCAATTATCAAATCAGGAGGTGTTTTCCGTAAATAAAGAAAATATCTCCATAGAACCCGCAAATCAAATTTCCCTTTACCCAAGAGAGATACACATTCAATTCCACTGGTTTTCAATTTATCAGAAATAGGGCCCCAACCTTTAAAAGCAAGCACTCTAACCTTATATCCACGCATCGCTAATTTAGGCGCAACTCTTGCTATCATATTCTCGCTCCCTCCAAGAGTATAACCTACCGTAACAAAAAGAATATCTTTAACCGGATCCCTCAAAAAGGCTCCCATCCTGCTTCTTCCGTAAAAACACTATATATCTTGCCTTCTTCAAACCAGGACTTAAGTGCATTTTGGGCTTCCAAACTTGTCCTTACTACGGAAATTTCCGTTGGCAAGGATTCTAAAAATACAGAACCGTAAGATTTATTAAGAACCCTTGTATCAAGTATAAAAACCACTCCCGTATCCCTTGTGGAGCGGATCAATCTTCCAAATCCCTGCTTTAATCTTAGAACGGAAAGGGGAAGGATATAATAAGAAAAACCGCCAAGTCTCTTCTTCTCAAAATAAGCAGACTTCGCACCAATTAAGGGCTCCGAAGGATTTGGAAAAGGTAATTTTTCTATAATTACAATCTCCAGAGGTTTACCGGGTACATCAATCCCCTGCCAGAAAGAACCTGTTCCGAAAAGAACAGAAGTAGGATTTTCCTTAAAAAGTGTTAGCAATTTCTTTCTTGACTTACCGAAACCCTGGATCAAAAGTTCCCTGCCAAGCACATCGAAAGAGTGAGAAACCAGCTGGTAAACAGCTTTCATATGTTTATAAGACATAAATAAAACAAGCGTTCCACGCTCTTGTGGTATAATAACATCCATAATAAAATGACTAACCTGTTTTATAAAACCCTCTTCATCCGCTCCCGGATCGGGAATATATGCCGGAACAATTGTTAAAGCCTGTTCCCTGAATTTATAAGTTTCGGGAAGAGAAACTTCCTTTAAACGATCACCAAGACTATTTAATCCTAAAATATTTTCCATAAAATCAAAAGACTCTCCTACAGTCAATGTTGCCGAAGTCATCACAAAAGAATCGAGATTCGGATAAAGGAATTCTTCAAGATAAGGCGCAACATCAAGCGGAGCGGCTATCAATTCAATCGAAGAAAGCCGTTGACGGTGCAATATTTTATAATAAAAAACTCTGTCCTCTTCATCCTGTTCGACTATAACTTTCACTTTCGAAACAATTTCTTTCAACTTTTCTTTTTCTGTCTCATCTTTTAACTGCACTAAAGAAAGAAGAGAGATTATTCCTTCCAGGGCTTCCTGGAGAAAACGTAGAGCTGAAATCTCCTGATCCTTATAAACTCCTTCCCGATAATCATTAAGGGAAAGAACCTTATCTGCAATTTTCTCAAAAGATTCTTTTGCTTTATTAATTGTGTTTTTTATTCTCGTAAGAATTTTAGCCTTTTTCAAATCACGTGATATATTATTAAGAACAGCCTGAATTTCTCCAAAACTTACGCTCAAGGAAAATCCTGAAGTAGCAGCACTTTCTAACTCATGCG
>CAYYUB010000193.1:0-1962 GCA_964474855.1 uncultured bacterium | reverse complement strand
TCCCTGCAGGAGCAGCCGTCGATTCGGTAATTCGTGATGCTCTACCTTATTTGTCAAAAAAAGACATTCTGATAGACGGAGGCAATAGCTTTTTCAAGCATACCGCGCGAAGATTAAAAGAAATCGCCGAAAAAGGACTTCTGTATATAGGGACCGGTGTCAGCGGCGGTGAGGAAGGCGCACTTAAAGGACCCTCCATCATGCCGGGAGGACATAAAGAAGCCTATGAGGCCCTGGCTCCTATACTGACAAAGATTGCAGCCCAGGTAGGAGGCGATCCATGTTGTGATTATATGGGCTCCGGAGGCGCGGGTCATTACGTAAAAATGGTTCACAATGGTATCGAATACGCCATTATGCAAACTATCGTAGAATCATATGATTTGATGAAAAATGTGTTAAAACTTTCCGCAAGAGAACAGGCCGGACTTTTCTCCGAATGGGATCATGGAGTACTCGACTCGTATCTTATTGAGATCACCGGAAAAATCTTAGCTAAGATGGACGAAGAAACCAATGAATCTCTTGTTGATTTGATACTCGATGAAGCATCCCATAAAGGAACCGGAAAGTGGACATCTCAAAGTGCGATGGATTTAGGTGTACCTATTCCATCGATTGATGCAGCCCTGCAGGCAAGGTTCATTTCAGCTTATAAGTCCGAAAGAGTAAAGACTTCTAAAATACTTACCGGTCCATCTATTGAATTCGCCGGCAACAAAGACAAATTCATCGAAAAAATCCGTGATGCCCTGTACGCATCAGAGATTCTTTCATATGTTCAAGGTTTTTCACTTTTAAGGGCAGCCTCAAAAAGATACAACTTTGATCTGAACCTTGGGAATATCGCAAAAATTTGGAGAGGAGGCTGTATAATTCAATCCAAAGTTCTGGGAAAAATAACAGATGCTTACGAAAAAAATCCTGAATTACCAAGCTTACTCTTTGATAATCATTTCTGCGAACTTCTTAATGAAATGCAGGATTCATTGCGCAGCGTCGTCCAGACAGCAATTAAATGTGGTATACCATGTCTCGTAACGAGCTCCTCACTGGGATACTATGATAGCTACCGAAGAGAGAGACTGCCTGCAAATCTTATACAGGGACAGAGGGATTATTTCGGAGCTCACACTTACAAAAGAATAGATAAGGAAGGTGTCTTTCATACTCAATGGTAATCGGGAAAGGATTAGATAGAGATTATCTTTCTGACGAAGAAATAATAGAGATATCTTCAAGTGCTCTATCGAATATTGACCTTACCGGTAAAAGAGTACTCGTAATAATACCCGACCACACACGCAGCGCTCCGGTAGGGCTTTTTTTTAAGACAATATTCGACTTAATCGGGAAAAAAGTCGAAAAGCTTGATTTTATGGTAGCTCTCGGCACGCACCCTCCCATGAAAAAAGAAAACATTCTAAAACTCGTGGGAATATCGGAAGAAGAAAAGAAAGGTAAATATTCATCCGTCGATTTTTTCAATCACAAATGGGATGACCCGGATTCGCTAACATCAATCGGAACGATACCGGAGGAAAAAATCGAGGAAATAACTCACGGGCTGTTAAAAGAAAGCGTTATCGTTGAGATAAACAAAAAAATTCTTGATTATGATATGTTAATCATCGTAGGACCCGTTTTTCCTCATGAAGTCGTGGGATTTTCCGGAGGAAACAAATATTTTTTTCCGGGCATTTCGGGTCCCGAGGTGTTGAATTTCTTTCACTGGCTTGGAGCAATTATAACAAATCCGGAAATTAACGGCACAAAAGACACACCTGTACGAAAAGTTATAGATATTGCTTCCTCATTTATAAAAACTCCCAAACTTTGCTTTAGTCTTGTTGTCAAAGACAAAAAATTAAGCGGCTTATTCATTGGAACTCCCAAGGAAGCCTGGTCAAAAGCAGCGGATCTCTCAAGAGAACTGCACATAATTTATAAGGATAAACCTTT
>CAYYUB010000192.1:0-1964 GCA_964474855.1 uncultured bacterium | reverse complement strand
ATCTTCGATACTATAAAAACCTTTCTTGTTGTTTATCCATTCGGCAGCTTTTAACGCTCCTACGGCTAAACCCTTTCGGCTTCTTGCTGTATGTTTTAATTCAATGGTGTCGACTTCGCTATCGAAGGCTACCACATGGGTTCCGGGGACATTGCCTCCCCTTATTGAAGCAAGATGTATTTCTTCTTCTGAAATTTTCCTGTCGAGTTTTTCCGTTATGAGTTTTTTCTTATTTTTAATATTTTCAAGAAGAATCTTGCCAATCATATTCATAGTCCCTGAAGGACTGTCTTTCTTTCTGTTGTGATGAATTTCATATCCCATTACATCATATAATGTAAAATTGCTCATTAAACCGGCACTTTGTTTTATTATTCGGAAGAAAAGATTAACTCCAATCGAAAAATTGCCTGACCAGATAAGCCCTATTTCGCTTTTCGAAACTTTTTCTTTAACTTCTTCTAAATGTTCGTACCAGCCGGTAGTACCAATTACTGCATTTATGCCATATTTTATATAATTATCTATATTTTCAAGAATAATAGCCGGGACAGTAAAATCAATAACAACATCGGCGCAACAGAGAGCTTCTTCGTTTAACTCTTTGAATTTTGCCGATTTCTCGATAGGATCAATAGTTGAAACAATTTCATGGCCGTTTTCCAAAGCCAGTTGTTCTGTAATTTGCCCCATTTTACCATATCCGGTTATTGCGATTTTCATTACTTATTCTCCTCTTTCTTAAGTATATTAATTGTTATACATTAACAAGTCAAGATAGTTTACAATGAGAGATATTTTTCGATTTCGTAATCGGTTACCTGTATCCTGTAGTTTTCCCACTCTGCTTTTTTGTTCTGAATGTATTTATTAAAAAATTTCTCCCCGAAGAGATTCCTGACCATTTTACTTTGTTCTGTTTCCATTATTGCTGTATAAAGCGAATCAGGGAGTATTTCTATATTCAGTTTTTCTTTTCTTTCCTTAGACATTGTATAAATATCTTCTTCAATCGGTTCCCCTAACGGTAATTTATCTTTTATTCCTTTTAGTCCGGCACCAAGCATAGCCGAGAGAGACAAGTAAGGATTTGTTGCAGGGTCCGGAGTTCTATATTCTACCCGGCATGAGGTTGTGTTTTTAAATGATGGTACCCGGAGTAGAGCTGACCTGTTTTGTCTTCCCCATGAAACATAAACAGGTGCTTCATACCCGGGAACCAGTCTCTTGTATGAATTTACCCATTGATTTGTTATAGAAGTTATTTCTTTTGCGTATTTAAGAAGTCCTGCAGTATAATACTTGGCAAGAGCCGAAAGATGATAATTATCTTTTTTATCGTAGAAAATATTTTCTCCGCCGGAAAAGAAAGATTGATGAATGTGGAGACCGGACCCATTAAGTCCGAAAACGGGTTTCGGCATAAATGTTGCAAAGACGCCGTTTTCACGCGCAGTTTCTTTAACTACATATTTTGCAACTTGAATATGATCTGCCATTTTTAAAGCTTCACCATATCGCAGATCAATTTCATGCTGATTTTCCGAGACTTCATGATGAGCTACTTCAACTTCTACGCCAACTTCGTTTAAAATATTTACGATTTCTTCCGAAATTTCGTCATATTTGTCGTAGGGAATGACGTCGAAATACCCTTTGGTGTCTCGATTGGTGAGGTCTTTTTTTTCGGAAAAATAGAAAAATTCAAGTTCTGAACCCACGAAGAAAGCCCATCCGTTCTTTTTTATTTTATCAAGGGTTTTTTTCAAAACATATCTTGGAGAAGATTCAACAGGTTTTCCATCAGGATAATATATATCGCAAATGAAAATAATTGTTTTTTTATCATTTTCGTCCGGAAAAATATACGTGGAGGAAAGATCTGGTTTTGCGGTAAGATCCGACTCTTCTATTCTCACCAGACCTTCAATAGAAGAACCGTCAAAATTTATACCTTCTTCAAG
>CAYYUB010000191.1:0-2022 GCA_964474855.1 uncultured bacterium | reverse complement strand
TTTAAATTGTACGAGATAAAAGAACATGGACCAAACTGAGTGCTGTATTCGAGGGAAAATACTATATTGTCTAATGAAAGGAGTCCTCCAAGCCTTGAATCTACCGAAAAACTCTCTTTTTCTGTTAAAAAAGCTTTAATTTGTTTTCCGAAATTCCGCACGTAAACAGAAAAAGATAATAATTCGTTTAAGGTATAAATTCCGCCTATGTCTATACCCAATCCGTAACTTTGATATTCGTCAACAGTTGTATAAGGCAGAAGAATTTTTGCGCCTATAATGTATTTATTCATCTCTAAATTGCTTGCTATTACGGGAGTTGCGGATTGGTAATTAAATACGCCTGTTGAATCGCCCATCATATTTGTTCTGGTCATTCCTTCACTGCGCATTAATTGTACTCCTAAACCCAAATTGAAAGAATTTAGCTCCCATATTTTACCAAAAGATCCAAAAATTATGTTTGAATAATCATAAGCTGATACGATATAAGTATTTTTCCCCATTCCCGCGGGATTCCAAAAGAGATTTTCGGGTTCTTCTTTAATTGTAGAGAATGCCGTACCGTAAGAAAACACTTTTCCATTATAGGGCATGGTTAAATACGTAAAGGATAGTAATATTAAGATGTTCATTCTACGGTAACAGATTTTGCCAGATTTCTGGGGCGATCAACGTCTCTTTCGTTTAGAACTGCTATGTGGTAAGCGAATAGTTGCAAGGGTATGCTTACCAGTATAGGGGATAGGTTTTCCTCGCATTCAGGGATATAAAATACATCGCTTCCCAGTTTCTTGATTATATTATCGCCTTCTGTTCCGATAACAATGACCCTTGCTTTCCTTGATTTTAACTCCTCAATATTACTTAACATTTTATCATAAACCGAAGACTTGGTTGCTATAGCAACAACAGGACTTCCTTTAGAGATAAGAGCAATTGGACCGTGTTTCATCTCTCCTGCGGGATAACCGGTCGCGTGAATATAAGAAATTTCTTTAAGTTTTAAAGCGCCTTCCAGGGCAGACGGATAATTGATCCCTCTTCCTATAAACATAAAAGCTTTCGCATTTTTGAATTTTTTAGCTATTTTCTTTATTTCGTTTTCTTTTTCAAGTATTTTTTTCATCTTTTTCGGCAAAGCCTTTATTTCTTTTATTTTTTTGTTGATTTCGGAATCATCAAGTGTCCATTTGAGTTTCGCCAGGTGTAACGAAAGGAGATATAATTGGAAGAGTTGAGATGTAAAGGCTTTTGTTGATGCTACTCCAATTTCCGGTCCGGCGTCCAAATAAATAGTGCTGTCCGATTCTCTCGCAATAGTGCTTCCCTGTACATTAACCAGAGAAAGAATTTTTAAGAACTTGGCTTTTGCCTCCCGGAGTCCGGCAAGAGTATCTGCTGTCTCTCCGGATTGAGTTATTGCCATTACAAGAGGCGCTCCATCTCTTATTGGATTTCGATATCTGAATTCCGAAGATATGTCGATTTCAGTGCGTATGCGAGCAAAGTCTTCGAAAAGATATTTGCCTACATATCCGGCATGCCAGGAAGTCCCACAAGCCTGGATTATTATATGAGATAGGTTTGCCAGTTCTTTAGGAGAAAAATTGAAGTTTTCTCCCAAATTAAATTTGTTTCCTTTAATTTTAAGATCTATATTCTTTTGTATTACACTCGGCTGCTCATGAATTTCTTTTAACATATAATGTGTAAAATCGCCTTTTTCAAGACTTTCAGCACTCCACTTAATCTTTCTCTTTTCTTTTGTGATTTTTTTACCTTCATTGTTGAAAAATTCGACTTTATTTTTTTGAATAACGCCCAATTCACCGTCGTTCATCGTAATAATATTCTTTGTGTGATCAAGAAGTGCCGTTATATCGGAAGCAATCAGATTTTCCTTTTTACCAATACCAACGATTAGAGGACTGCCATATTTGTATACTACTATTTTATCGGGTTCAGCAGTACAAATAACCGCAATAGCGTATGAGCCTTTAAGTTTTGATATACTTTTTA
>CAYYUB010000190.1:0-2028 GCA_964474855.1 uncultured bacterium | reverse complement strand
GGTATATGTTACGGATTACAACTACTTGGAAAAATTTTCGGAGGAGATGTTTTAAGCTCCCAAAAAAGAGAATACGGAAGCGCGGAATTTTCCCCTTCCAATGATACTCTTTTCAAAGGATTACCAGAAAAAACTACAGTCTGGATGAGCCATGGTGACAAAATAACAAAATTACCTCCCGGTTTTGAAGTTATCGGAAAAACTGGTAATTCTGAATTTGCCGGTATAAGAAAAGAAAACATTTACGGACTTCAATTTCATCCGGAAGTAACACATACTCCGGAAGGCAAAAAAATTTTAGAAAATTTCCTCTATTCGATATGCAACGTAAAAGGTGACTGGACCTCTTCATCTTTTTTGGATATAGCCCGGCAAGAAATAACTGACAAATATAAGGGAAATGGTAAGGTTGTACTTGCCTACAGCGGTGGAGTCGACTCGACCGTATCTGCTGTTATAGCAAAAGAAATCCTGAAAGATAACTTCATTCCGATTTATGTTGATACCGGTCTTATGAGGAAAGGAGAGTCGGAAGAAATAAAAGAAATATCGGAAAAACTTAAGCTTGGAGCAAAGATTATTGACGCTGGGATGCGTTTTTTAGATGCCCTTAAAGGCATTACCGACCCAGAAGAAAAAAGAGTAATAATAGGGAGAGAATTTATAAGAATATTCGAAGAAGAAGCCAGAGTAATAAACGCCGAATATTTAATTCAGGGAACCTTATATCCTGACAGAATCGAGAGTACCTCTGACGTCGGACCATCCCATACAATAAAAACCCATCATAATGTCGGTGGTATTCCGGAAGATCTTGAACTCGAATTAATTGAACCTTTAAAGGATTTCTTCAAAGATGAAGTCAGACAGATCGCAAAATTATTAAATATTCCGGAAAAAATCTACAAAAGACATCCTTTTCCCGGACCCGGTCTGGGAGTACGAATTCTCGGTGAAGTTACTAAAGAAAGCATAGAAATCCTGCAAGAGGCTGATTACATATTCATAAATACTCTAAAAGAACTTAATCTTTATGATTCAATATGGCAGGCATTCGCGGTATTCATACCTGTTAAAACGGTAGGAGTTATGGGAGACACCCGAACATACGCGAATCTTATTGGACTTAGAGCTGTTGTAAGTGAGGACGGAATGACCGCGGACTGGTTTTCTTTCAACAAAGAAGATCTTACTATAATAGCACGGCGTATAATGAATGAAGTTTCCGGGGTTAACAGAGTGGTATACGATGTTAGCTCCAAACCTCCGGCAACTATTGAATGGGAATAATTCTTTTTTTCCTATCGATTTCCGAACTGCTTTTACCTTCAGGAATACAAATCTTAAAGGATGAGAGGTGTAAAACAAAACAAATTTCATTAGGTCTCGAACTCTGTCCCACCGCACAAATAAATCAAAACAGAAGAAGATTGTTTGAGAAAAGCGGTTACAATTATTTCTATCTTAAAGATGTGGATTCTCTTAGGGCACTCGCCCAATTTATATCGCTTCTTTCCAACAATGAGCTTTTCTCCGTCAAAAAGGAAGATGGTCCTACAAATTTACTACGCCTCGTTCTTAATGATTTTAACGGGTATTCCTCTCCTATAATCAATTTAACTCTTGGAATTACCGGAAGAATAAATGAAAACGAAATAATTAAACTGGTTAAAATGATTCCCGACACAATAATTTCTAATTCTAGTACATATTATAAATTAGAAAGAATTATAGGTAAACATATTTACCACGGGAAGGAAAACTTTATTGCAAATATTTCCCCATCTCCTTTTTCCGACGATTTTTGTGCTTTCTTTGTTTTTCTTCGGCTCATGAATAACAGAAACCTTAAGGTTAAATTTTCTCCGGAAACAGCACCTTCTCCTTTCCTTATATACCTGTCGGAAAACAAAATTAAAAATATCACTATAAAACCTAAGAAAAAAGAAATAAAAAAAGCAATTTCGGATGTCTCAAATTGGCTCACGGCTCTTTCTTTAACGCAAAATCGAAGCAGATTTATGATTT
>CAYYUB010000189.1:0-2055 GCA_964474855.1 uncultured bacterium | reverse complement strand
TCCATATCCTTTCAAGAAGGTCAAGATCAAAAGGTAGGTTAATTGACTCCATATCGTCCAGATAGCTTTTTCCGCTTGCTGAAGGATTTGGTAAGGAAAAATCACAGGCGCCATTTATATCAATGCGCGATTTACTATCATCGCTAACGAAAGGCAATTGACTGAAAACTTTACTTAGAAATTCCGGTTCTTTATTTAGAGAGAAATCAACATTACCTACTGTAATGCTGGAAGGTTCCTTTCCTGCAGATGGGTGAAAAACTCCTTTGTCTGATCGGGAAAGAAAATTAAGGTCAAAATTAAGTTTGCTATCTTTAATAGGTGTTGAACTAATATTAGCCCTGGCTTTATATTGTGAGTCAAAAGAAAAGAAAGGTTGACTTTTAAACGAATATGTTATTTGGGCATCGGGAGGTAGGGCTGCATCCTCTTTTATTGTTACTTCCCCGGTTTGGTAATTTATTGTATAATCGGTATCTTTTTTAAGAATTTTACCATCTGCTACCAATTTTTCGGAATCTTCAATGATAAATCCTCTCCTGTTTTCTAGTGTGAAACTGCTTGTGGAAGAAGAAGATGTTGTTGTGATGATAATTTCGTAGTTCATTCCTTCATCACCCGAAGGGAATGAGCTTTCTAACATGCTGTAGATTATTGGAACTGTATCTGCTCCGAGTCCGGGATTCAAAAAAGGGAATTGATCCGGGAATATAAGGTCGCCGTGTTCCCAAATGATTTGATTCGTAATTACATTACCTTGGTCGTTATTAGTGATTCCCAGAATATTTGTGTATAGTCTATCTTCGCTGTTTGTCGGTTGATTGTTTCCGCTAGTTACAATTTTATTTATTTCAATTGTAACTTCTGAGGGGGATATTGTTCCAATATCGTATACGTTTCTCATTTGCATATTCCAGGATGGATCATTAGTCTGCGGATTGTCTAATTTTAAAGCGTAAAGTTCTAGAGTGTCTCCCGTTAGATCACCCAGTGTGTCTATATTACCCATTGAATCAGCATAAATTAAATATACACCTAAGTAACCTACAACACTATTCTTGAGATAAAAATAAGGTAATTTTTTGTTACCTGGTAATATGAGTTCTCTAAATTCATAGTCTTCTTCTTTCCCCAATTCTAAAAAAGGAAATTGATTAATATAATTTCCGTTAAAACTAAATAAGGTATATGTCGGTAATTCCCCATCTAAATTTGTAGGGTAACTTCTGAAGAGACGGTATTCTATTAAAGAATCCGAGGCAGGGTTTGGTAAACCGGTATAAAAGTATCGCTCTTTCACATAGTCTTTTTCATTGATTGTTTTCGAATAAGAGCTTACATCTATTGCGCCAGAGCCTTCTGATTCGTAAGTTTCTAATTTGCCTACGCTCAAATCAAATGAGGTGGAACCTATTTGTCCCCTTGTAGCGACTCCGAATATTTTTTCGCTCCCGGCATCTGAAATATTCCCCAGGTGTAGTTCCTGTATTATATCATCCTCAATATCTGAGTCGCTGCCAGTTTGACCGCCATACCAAATTTTTAATTTATTATCCTGTTCGGGTTTGTCTGAATCGTGATCGATTGCAACGTGTAATTTCGTGCCTATTGTCCCATTTATATTTGCCTTGAGTCTCTGTTCTAGTATGATTTGAGGAAAGCCGCCCGAGGATTCTTGAAAGGCATAAGTATATTTATCTCTTTTCACCTCCAGATCAATTGACTGAGATCCCTCTACTGATATATGTCCTCCTTCTCCTATTATATTAGTTAAACCTCTAGGCATGTTTAAGTCTAAATCGACGTCAGGAAAAATGCCCTCTCCGGCTCTGGCTTTAGAAGCTTTTTCCGAGCTTTTTTTTATTTCCTCTATAAGGAGTGTTCTAAAGTTATCCTTGAATGCCTCATTACTCCAGTTTTGAAGGTTTTTTTCAGGCTCCGTGTACAATAAATGATCTTGGAAATAATAGTTACTATAAAGAAAATCACCGGATAAAGTCGAATGTTTCGAGAGCTCTTCCTGATAATAAATATTATCAGGAAGATTCGTAAGAT
>CAYYUB010000188.1:0-2067 GCA_964474855.1 uncultured bacterium | reverse complement strand
AATTCCAAAAAAAACGGATACAGTAAAAGATTCGGTTAAGATATATGATTTCGGAGATTTAAAAAATCAAGTAGAAGGCATAAGCATAAAATTTCCCTTAGGAGAATTCAAACTTACCTCCAGAGCATACGGCATCTTAGATAGAATAGTAGAACTAATAGGAATAGGAGACGATAAAGGCATTAATCTACTAATTATAGGACATACCTGCGATATCGGAAGCTATGAATTCAACCAGAAGCTATCCGAGCAAAGAGCAGAAAACGTCAAAGAATATCTTATAGGACGAGGCATATCGCCAGCACGAATGAGTACCGAAGCTTACGGAGAAAGAAAACCTATTGCCAACAACAACACAGAAGAAGGAAGAAAAAAGAACAGAAGAGCCCAATTTATCCTGTATAAAAAGAAATAACAACCGATATGCAGGCAAAACACCTTAAATTCGAAAATACTGACAAAAAACTAAGACTTTCGTCACATCTGAAAGACTTTTTTTGCGGCGATTTCAAACCCTTCCATATAAGTTCCTGATTGGTAATGGCTTATATTTTTAAAAATGGGAATGATAATTGCACGGACTTATAATGCGCGGTTTGTTTTTTATAAAAAAAAATAGAGGTTGAAATTTTTTGCTATCTTGCTTATAATGAAAGAGTTAAAAGAAGAGGGAGAGAGAAATAATAAATATTGATATAATAAAAACGTCAAAAAATATGTCCAAACGGGTATTCGATGTCCTTCTTTCGGGAATTGGACTTGTAATTTCCCTTCCTGTCTGGGCGCTTTGTGCTGTTGGGATTGTAATGGAAAGCGGCGGGCCCATCTTTATAAAACAAAAACGAGTAGGCAAGGACGGAGAAATTTTCTACGTTTTAAAATTCCGTTCGATGGGGAAAAACACCCACAATGGCACTGCCATGAAAAATAGGAAAGACTATAACTCACACGTAAGTAGAGTCGGCAAAATACTTCGGGCTACGGCAATGGACGAGTTGCCTCAACTGCTTTCGATTTTCATGGGGCATATGAGTTTTGTCGGACCGCGTCCTTTCCACCCGGACGTTGAAATCATCGGAAGCAAATATGAAAGTCTCGAAAAGGTCCCCGATTTCGAAAAAAGAATTACTGTAAAACCCGGTCTTACGGGAATAGCTCAAATCTTCGCCGACAGGGAAGCAAAAACCGAACACAAGGTTAAATACGATCTTTTATATATAAAGAAACAATGTTTTTTGCTTGACGTGAAACTTGTTCTCCTTTCTTTCTATGTAACTCTATTCGGTAAATGGGAGTAGCAAAAAATTATAGTTAGATGAAATTCGGAAATAATTTTTCGAAAAAATAAAATAAGGAGGCTTAAAGTGAAAAAATTTTGGATGTTGATATTATTTTTCTGCTTTCTTTCCCTTAATTCCCAGATGTTACATTATAATTCTTACATAGATATACCAACAGCTAATTACACGGATGGATTATTCATTAATCTGGACATGAACTTCGCCACAAAGAGTGAAAGCGCAGTTACGTTTGACCCTAATATTGGAATAGAGTACACATACAAAGAACTAAATACAGCTCTCAAATGGTACAATGGAGCTGACTTCGCGTTCGATATATCCTATCAAATTTTAAAACAGGAAGAAAACAGACCTTCCCTGGCCGCGGGTATTTATGAACTGGCGTTTAATAAGTTTATCTCTCCCGCAGGCTCGGAAGAAGTCTACGACGATGAAAGCTATCTTGATAGACCTCCTGAAATCGTCTCTCTTTATGGTGTTGCCACGAAAAATCTCAATGAAAAATTTGAAATAACTTTAGGGATAGGTCGCGGAAAATTCGTTGGATATGGACCAAGAAGCTTTGTTCCCAATACCGACGTTCTCTTCAGCGAAAACCATGAAAATTGGGCTCTGGGGCTTTTTACCGGACTTAAAATGAGGCTGAACAATCCGATAAGCATTCTTCTCGAAGCAGACGGAAGGGACGCAAACTTAGCCTTTGAATACAAAACTGAATTGCTCAAGGCTAATCTTTACTTTATCAAGCTGGAACAAATCTTTGCCG
>CAYYUB010000187.1:0-2103 GCA_964474855.1 uncultured bacterium | reverse complement strand
TTTTCTACTTCTTCCTTCACTTCTTCTTCCTCTCCAAACACTTCATCCTTGACTTTCTCTTCTTCCTCTTCGGCTTCTTCATCTTCGACTTCTGCTTCCTCCTCATCTACCCAACCTTCATCCTCTAATTCTTCCTCTTCTTCTATTTCTTCCTTCACTTCTTCTTCCTCTTCTTCCTCCTCCTCTCCCTCGTCTTCCATCTTTTCCGTATCCTCTTCCCAACCCTCACTGTCAATATCTTCTTCCTCTTCTTCACCCCATTCCTCTTCTTCTATTTCTGCACCTTCCTTCTCTTCTTCATCTACTTCTCCAATACCGAAGAAAGCTTCTTCGTCTTCGGCAACATCCTCTTCCACCTCTCCTCCCAAATCCATACTTTCCTCTTCAAATTCATCACTTGATATACTTTCGATTTGTATTTCCTCCGAAGATTCTTCCGGTTCTGCATCTTCGGTTTCATCAACATCCAAAAAATCATCTTCTTCTACCGAATCAGAATCCTCCTCGGCTTCTTCTTCTAATTCTTCTTCCTCGGAAAATTCCTCTTCGACTTCCTCCTCCTCGGGAGATTCTTCCTCAAGGGATTCTCCTTTAGAAACTTCTTCTTCGTTATTGAGCTCTTCTTCAAAAAAAGAAGAAAGACTTCCGACATTATCTTCCGTCTTATCTTCTTCTATTTCTCTTAACAATTTCTTGGCTTCCCTGTCTAGAGGGTCGAGTTCAAGCTGCTTCTTGAGAGTCTCCTTCGCATTTTCTTTATCTCCGGATTTCATATAGAGATTACTGAGTTCCTGCAATGCGATGATACTCTGCTTATCAAGGTCTGTAGCTTTTTCTAAGTTGTCTACTGCTTTCTGAATTTCTCCTTTTTTATTATAACATCTGCCCAGCACTAAAAAACCAGTAGCGTATTCCGGATGTTTTTTTACTCCCTCTTCCGCAATCTCTATCGCCTCTTCTGTCTTCCCTTCCCTCCTTAAGAGATCCGCATATTGAGCAAAAAGCAGAGAATTTGGATCCCTCTCCATTCTTTCTTTTATTCTCTTTAAATCATTATTCATCGCAACCCCTCTTTAAAACTAAAGCTCTTTTATATTTAATCATAAATATAAAAGAAATATTTGTTTTGTCAATAGTATAATAACCCTCATAATAAGATTTTTCCAATGAATCAAGAATCAAAAAAACCTGCTTAAAATACTTACGATAAAACAAAAAAATAGCAACAATTAAACATAAAAAACTCAAAATACATTAATAATTTAAATATTTATATCTCTTTTGGGAAAAGACTGTAAAAAAAAGGAGTTAAGACAAGGTGGGTCTAATTTTTTTCAAATTGTCCCACCGAGCTAAGGGACAAATCGGGTAAACTTTCATGCGATGCGTTACAAACCACCAAACCATCTCCCTCCCATAAAATATTTACCCACCTTATCTTTTTCCTTGAACCACTAAGAACAACTGGGACTTCTAGTTTTAGGGTACGGTCAATAAAACCGCCACCATAGCTGTCAATCGTACCATCATCGTAAAGAACATCAAAGCTTAATTCAAGCTCTTTACGGGAAACCAAATCCATTACCAGCTTCCCGTCACCTTCTTCAACTCTACTAACTTTTACTACTGACTCATTGACTTTTTCTATCTCCTGAACTATTTCATTTTCCTCGGAATTCGGAAAAATAAAGCTCAAAGTCGCCGTACCGCTCGCTCTTACACCTGTTAACATTAATACAAAAATTATATACATAGTTTGTCACCTCATCTTTACAAGTACAAAACTTGTTCCAGAATGTTAAGTTATTGTACGGCAATATTTTAATATAATAGGGGTGTTGTTTTTTATTGATATTGTAAAATTTTAGCTACATATTTTGTTTCTAAAAAAGCAAACTCCTTACGAATAAAGAGCCGTTTTAGAACAATTAGATATTTTCCAGTTACATAGGTCCTTAAAAAATAATTTTTTAAGAAAAATAAGATACTGCCATACAAGGCTTTAACTTTTAGAGGCTCATATATGGCTAAATAATTTCAAAAATGACCCTCCGGTGTTTTTTATTATGTAAAAAATATTATACGTATAAAGTAATAATGTTT
>CAYYUB010000186.1:0-2131 GCA_964474855.1 uncultured bacterium | reverse complement strand
TGGCTGACTCACTTGTTTCGATTTTGGGGAAAGAAGGGGCGAAGCCCTTTAGGAGGGCGATAGTTTACGCGATGGGTAAGCTTAAGGAAAAAAGAAGTGTAAATAAAATAATTTCGTTTTTAAAGGAAGATGAACCTTTAAAACTTGTTTCTATAAAAGCTTTAGGGGAAATTGTGGATACGAATACGATAAACGATTTATTCCCTTTAATTGGTGATTCGTCTGTTGCCGTAAGATCGGCAGCCATTCGTTCTCTTTCCCGGTTTGATACGCTTATAGTTCCTTACATGGAAAAGAAAGTCAAAGGAGATTTCGCTTTCGAAATATTATTAGTCGGAGCAAAAGCAGTTGAAAAAGACAGTTCCGATTACAGGGAAAGGGTGAAGAATGTTTTGTTTAAATATTTAGAAGATTCTAACCTGGAGAAAAGGGAATATGCCGTAAGAGGTCTCGTGCTGCTCGGTGGGGAAGATGTTGAAGAGAAATTCAACGCGATTGTAGATACAGAGAAAAGTCTTATTGTTAAAAGTATTATTCGAAGATATTTGGATACGTTGCCACGAAGACAAAAAGAATAGGTCTTAGGTATTTGATTTTAGGTTTTAGTGAACAATTCACATTTCAAGGTTTACGTATGTTTGTATCGCTATTAGTGCTTCTACTTGACATCTTTGTTTTTAGTGCTAAAATATAATATAAAAGGAGAGGAAATATGGCCGATATTAATTGGAAAGATTTTATACATTCAGACCCGGAAATTTTAGTGGGGAAACCTGTTGTTAAAGGGACTCGCCTCTCTGTCGAATTTATTTTAGGGTTATTTGCTAAAGGTTGGTCAGAACAACAAATATTGGAAAATTATCCTACTTTAACAAAAGATAGCCTGCGTGCCGTTTTAGCTTTTGCCGCTGAGTGCATGCGTGAAGAATCTTTATATGCGATAACAACCGATAAAAATTAATGTTTTTTCTTGCCAACGAAAATTTTCCTCTTACCAGTATAAAAATACTCAGAGACGCTGGATACAACGTAGAAAGTATATTAGAAAAGACTCCCGGAGCAAAAGACTTAGAAGTTTTAAAGAAAGCAAAGAAAGAAAAACGTATAATCTTAACTTTTGATAGAGATTATGGGGAGTTGATTTATAAATATAAGAAATTTCCTCCGCCAGGAGTGCTGTATTTTAGACTTGATCCTTATACTCCGGAAGAACCGGCTGAAATTTTATTAAGAATAATAAAAAAAGAAAAGATATCTTTAAAAGGAAAATTCACGGTAATTCAAAGAAATAGCATTCGTCAAAGAGTTCTTTAACCGTAAGATACTCTAAAGAAAACTAGAAAAAATTGAACTACAAAGACCACAAAGTTTTTACTTTTGTTTTCCTACTTAACCACTCAACTATTTTACTATTTAACTTAGATTCGGAAAATCTACTATGCTGCCACGGATTTACACTGGATATAAACAAAATAAGCATAAAGTCAAGGCAATTTTGGAGCAGATATGACATAAAGTAAACCCAATTTGTGTCTCATATTGTAATAAAGTCAGGGCAATTAAATTATTCTTTGCATATTATACCCTAAAAATAGGACGCGGATGAACGCAGATTAAAAAGGATTTTTTATTTTTGTTTTTACTATACCCTATACCCTCAAAACTATACCCTTGTCAATAGCCACGAAGACACTAAATCGTTAGGACGTTAGATCGTTAGGTAGTTTTTAAACAATCCGATCCAACGAACCCACTACCCAACGAACCAACTAAAATATTAACATTGAAGAATTTAAAAAACAAGACCTAACCCCTCTATATTAATTGGTTATATTGGTAATCTCAAACTCATACAATGAATAGCCATATTCTGAATTCCTCTGGGTACAATACATTCGCACATATCTGGCTGATGCGGATAAGAATAGAACATCCATTCCTCCATCGCCATCGGTAACATGTAATAAAGTTGTCCAATTTTGGTTGTCATTGGACACCTGGATTTCATATTCTACAGCAAAGGAGGATTCCCATTCAAGTATTATCCTAGTAATGTCAATGACATCTCCCAGATCGACAGTGATATACTGAGGATCTTGAAATTGGGAAGACCAACGGGTTTCCATATTGC
>CAYYUB010000185.1:0-2207 GCA_964474855.1 uncultured bacterium | reverse complement strand
CCTCCGCCGGTCGCGGGATTCACGAGAGAAGCCGCGTCCCCTATTAAAAGCGTATTCCTCCATACCAATAATTCCGGAGAAGCAAACAGGGGATATGTCCATTTATAAATATTAAGAGGTTCCGGGAAATTATAATCTTCTAAAATTTTAGACAATATAATTTCGCCATCTTTAAAAGCACCGGGCAAAGTCCCAAAACCAACATTTGTTTTATTTCCTTTTGGAAAAATCCAGGCATAACCACCTTTCGTATAAGAAAAATCAAAAACAAATTTTTTTTCAAAATTAACAGGAATGTCAGCACTTATCGTTTTCATCATGTTTTTAAACTTTCTATATCTGCCAAATCTTCTCACCACACTACTCACACCTTCTGCACCCACTATTATTTTACCCCTGAATTTATTCGACGCCGAGTAAACTATTCCTTCTTCGACTTTAAGAACTTTGCATTCTTCTATAAATTCAGCACCGGAAGCGATAGCTTTTCTTAATAAAAAATCATCGAATTTTTTCCTATCCACCACATACGAAATGGGTATTTCTAATAAAACATCACAAGAGTGCCCATTCTTCCGAAAAGAAAAACCCGAAACTTTATCTTCAGCGACCGATTCCAACGAAAAAGGAAAAAAGTCGGCTAAAGAAATTTGAAAAGCCCCGGCGCAGGGTTTAACTCTTGGAAATTTAGCTTTATCAAGAAGAAGGACATCGAATCCTTCTCTCGATAGAAAATAAGCAAGAGAAGACCCGGCAGGTCCTGCTCCGCAAATAATTACATCTTTTTTATTCATATAACCAAAACCCACTGAAAGAATAAAAACAATTACAACCTATGTCAAGCCATTTTTAAGTATTAGGCCTTTAGTCTTAAGTTTTAGTCAAAAAACAACAAAAATATCCTGTTAATCTTGTTGATCCTGTCTAAATATTTGATGTTGTGGGTGTGGCTTTGTGTCTTAGTGCCTTCGTGGCTTAATTGAACCACATAAAAAGGGATGGGTGTGGCTTTGCGTCCTCTGTGTCTTTGCGGTAAAAAATCCAAAAAATTTTCTATATTGACATTTTAATAAAAATTTCTTAATTTATACGCTAAGGAGAAAATACCTTATTATAATAAAAAAATTTGCATTAACTAATAAAATAAACGAAAAATAAGGGGGAATATGCTCATGGTAATTAAATGGTTGATTGTTTCTTTCATTTTCTTTATTGGATTTTCATGGTGTACTTGCGCAGCTTTTATATATCACGGTACCAGTAAAAATAGATACGCTGTAACAAAATTTCTCCAATTACTATCTCTTGTCATTTCCATACTTTGCGCTTTCTACTACTGGCATAACACTCCGTTTCAAAATGCAATATGGGGACTTGCAATTTTCCACATGCTTTTGCTGTCGATAATAGTTCTCCCAGGATTGAAAGATTTCTTAACAGGTGGACCTGAGGCATTAAAAACCCAACCCTTTGCAGGATTAACAATCTTTCTTACCGTTGTCTTTTTCTGGATCCTACTGTACTTGTACTTAGACTCACAAAATAGATAGATATAAAAGATTTTAATTAAAAAAGTATCCTATTTGATAAGCGTAAAATCAAATTTAAAGGTTATAAGTGGAAATCAGTTTTAGAAATTCCTCCTCCCCTACAATCTTCACACCCAAATCTTTTGCTTTTGCGAATTTCGAGCCCGGATTTTTGCCGGCAACCACATAATTGGTAGTTTTAGAAACCGAATTCACCGCTCTTGCGCCCAATCTTTCGACCAAATCCTGCGCTTCTCTTCTACTATACTTTCCTAATTCTCCGGTAAAAACAAACTTTTTGCCACTTAAGGGAAGAGTCTCCTCTTTTTTTATCTTGCTTTCCATCATAACTTCGGCTTTACGGAGTTTCTCTATAACGTCAAGATTCTTTTTATTTTTGAAAAAAGACACAACCGAAGTTGCTGTATTCTCCCCTATTCCTTTTATTTCCAGCAATTCTTCCAATATCGCATCTTTTAATTTATCTATTGAAAAAAATGCACTTGCAAGCAATTTTGCATTATAAGTACCGACAAAAGGTATACCCAGAGAAAATATTAGACGGTCAAGGGGTCTTTTTTTGCTGTTTTCAATACCAATTAGAAGGTTTTCTGCAGACTTTGTTCCCATACGTTCAAGTTCCTCAACATCAACTTGTTTTAAATAATAAAGATCAGC
>CAYYUB010000184.1:0-2232 GCA_964474855.1 uncultured bacterium | reverse complement strand
GAGCTTTATTGCCGTAATAATTCCTGGAGAAATCTCCCAGAAAAGTCCTTATCTTGACTTCTATGTCTATGAACTTGCTGTATGAAAGTTTCTCGAAATCTTGAGAATAAAGCTCCAAACTAAAAGCTAAAAAAACACAAAGCCCACACAACCACACCCCAATTATAGAACGCAGATTAACGCAGATTAAAAAGGATTTTTTATTTGTTGTTTTTTTAAATTCATTTTTGAACTTTGATTTGTCATTTTCCATTTTGATATTTAATTTTTGCATTTTAGCGGCTTTGCCACGCTACGTTATATGTGGTTAATGTTATCTTTCTGTTTCAGCTTTACTTTTTTCGCTCTTCATCAAATTATCAAACTGAATAACTTTGACCCCAGCTTCCTTTAGAATTTCCTGTGCGAATTCATCGGGATAACCTTCTTTGTAAATAATCTCTTTTACCCCTGCGTTTATCAACATTTTAGCACAGGTAAAGCACGGATGAGTTGTTACATATAGTGTTGAATCCTGTATTGATATCCCCATTTTAGCTGCCTGAATTATGGCGTTTTGTTCGGCGTGTATTGCTCTTGAGAGTTCCATTCTCTGTCCGGAGGGAATTTTGAGCTCATCTCTCAGACATCCTCCCCTTTTTTCACAATGCATAATATTTTCCGGTGGTCCGTTGTAACCGGTAGTCAATATACGTTTATCTCTGGTAATAACCGCTCCAACCTTTCTTCGGAGACAGGTAGCTCTTGTACTTACGAGCTCCGTAATTTGCATGAAATATTCATGCCAGGAAGGCCTACTCATAATTTATTTATTATCTCCTGTATTTCAGAATGAATTATTCCGTTTGAGGCGATAACATCATCCGATTTATGATTCCAATTACTTTCAAAAAAATTAGTAATTTTCCCTCCCGCTTCCGTCACAATTAATCCTCCGGCAGAAACATCCCATATCTTCAAGGATTTTTCCCAGTAACCATCGAATCGCCCGCAGGCAACATAGCAAAGATCCAGAGCTGCGGAGCCCAGGCGTCTAACTCCCCTTGATTTCATCAGAAAAGCTGAAAACTCAGGCAAATTGGAATTTTTTTCGGTTTTTTTTATATAAGGAAAACCGGTTGCCAGGATTGAACCGCTTAGTTTGTTTCTTTTTGAAACGGAGACGGCAGAGCCATTTAGAAAAGCTTTTCCCCCTTTTTCGGCATAAAACAATTCTTTATGTAAAGGATCGTAAACCACACCTATTTTCAAATCTCCGCCTGACTGATACGCGATGGAGACACAAAAAATAGGTATCCCCGAGGAGAAATTATTGGTTCCGTCTAAAGGGTCAATAATGAAAGCTTCTTTTTCCTGAGCGTTAGCAGGTTTCGTTTCTTCAGCTATTATTCCTGTTTCGGGATATTTTTCTCTGATAGCGGCTATAATAAACTCCTCGGATTTCATGTCCGCTGTTGTTAAAAGTTCACTTCCTTCCTTACTCTCAATTTCAAAATTTCCCCTGAACAAATTAATGAGTATTTTTCCCGCTTCCCGGGCAACATTTTTCAGGAATACAAGCTTATCATTATAAGGGGAATTCATTGCAATAAATTCGCTATCCGCCAACCGCAATCCGCTTTCCGCACAATGATTTTGGACCTTGGACTTTGGACTGAAAAAAGTTTAAAGCAGTAATCCCTAAAATATTATTCATTATTTTGACTTATCTGCTGTAGGAAAATCTAAAGAAAAGAAATTTTCTGAATATGTCTTATTAAGCTTGTATGAATTAAAAGTAAACGCCCCCCCACCTGCTTCCTGAACAAAATTTATCTTTTCCGGCAGGAAATTTTTATTAAAACGGACAGAAATAGGATAGCCAAACTCATCTTTTATTGGTGAGAGATGTGTCCAGTTTGAGCTGGTCGAATCTACCCTGTAGCTAATCGCCGGAGAGAATAAAACATTGTAAAAAACCATCGGAGTTTTACTGCGATAAATTTGACCGGTTTCTTCTCTCCAGACAAAAACAGAATCACCTTCAAAAATCATAACCTCTTTTTCAGGCGCATAAACATCTATTCTTGCTTTATCTCTTATCGCGTAAACAGAGCCGGTGAAATTTAAAGTGTCTCCATGAAACGTAAGTACTTCAGTAAAATTACATTCAACAGATTTGATTGAAGACAACTTTTCGGAAACCTGATTTAATATCGAAGAAATTAAAAACAACAATAGCAACACTTTATC
>CAYYUB010000183.1:0-2268 GCA_964474855.1 uncultured bacterium | reverse complement strand
AATTGTTAAGAGTAATAGAAGAGAAAAAAATAATTAGAATAGGTTCTAACGAGGAAATTCCTATAGATTTAAGATTGATCTGTGCGACCAATCGGGATATCGAAGAAGAGGTGGAGAAAGGAAATTTTAGAGAAGATTTATACTATAGATTGAACGTAATAAGAATACAGGTCCCACCTCTTAGAAATAGAAAAGAAGATATTCCTTTACTTGTATCTCATTTTATAAAAACTCAAGCTAAAAAGGAGAAAAAAGAGATTAAGGGGATTACAGATGAGGCGCTTAAAAAGCTCCTCAAATATGATTTCCCCGGTAATGTGCGGGAGTTAGAGAACATAATTAAGAGGGCTATTGTTTTTTCCAGGAGTGATTATCTTACCGATGCAGATATTCCCGTATCTGTTGATAAAAAAATAAAATACGGTGGTAAGTTAAAAGACACGGTTGACAGTATTGAGAAGACGATGATAACGGAAGCGTTAAAGAAACATGACTGGAACCAGAGTAAAGCTGCAAAAGAGTTAGGTATTTCCGAACGAACAATAAGATATAAAATAGAGAAATATAAGATTAAAAATCAATAAGAAAAAACTAATTTAACCACAGATTACACTGATTATCACAAGATTCCCCAACCACCTCCCAATTATTTATTTGTTTTTCTAAAACCTAACGCCTAGTAACATTTTTTTAGAACCGTTTCTCTTTGTATATCCTTTAGCGTATCTCTTGCTATCCATTTTGCGGGTTTAGAATCCACCCGTTCCATTTCTTGTGCGAATTTTATTGCTTCTTTGTTCAAATTTTTATTCTTTTTCCCAATATTTCTGAGTGCCCAGCTTACGGCTTTCTTGACATAATTGCGCTCATCCGTTGAGCCATTTTTTATTATGGGAAGAAATTTTATGAATTTATCATCCGGCATTTCTTTATAGTATACGGCAACGCAGGCGATCAATGAAAATGCCGCTCGTTTAACGAATTCTTCCTTTCTTTTAGACCATTCTTTGATCTTTTTTCCTGCAAACGGCATTTTTCTGAAGAGATTCATACAAACCTGGTCACAGACATCCCAGGAATTGAAATCAACTACCCATTTTTCGGCTTGTTCTTCCGTAAGTTTATCCTCTTCGGCTATCATGGAGGCTAAAATTTTTGTTTCATCAATCCCTTTTGCCCATAACTGCGAGGCAAGTTTATGATTTTTTCCGATTTCCTTTGCCGTTTTTCTTAATTCCGGTATGGAGACTCCCAGTCGATTTGTCGTACTGATTCCGTAACGAGTCATTCCTTCTAAATTGTCAGGATTGGCTTTACTTTTTAATTTTGAAACTATATCATCTACTGAATATTTTATATTTGAGCTTTTCATATTTTAATGGTATTTAATACTTCAATCCGTTCTATACATCCATTAGCCGGCTGTTCTTAAGTAATTCTTTATTGCTTTTGGCACTTAACGTTATTTATTATTAAAATTTCTCTATCTATGGGAAAACTAACTTTATTTTTTGATATTCTTTCGAATCCGCTTTCCTCATTTTCCCATCCACTGAAAAAATATTCTATTAGTTGTTCTTTTTCCGGTTCTTCAATTATTAGGATATAATTGCTGTCTGCGGTAATCCAGCTTCCTTCAATTTCCGTTAAAGACTCCTTTTTTTTATGTATTTCAAGTGTCGCGGTTTTCAATTCGAATTTATTGTTATCGTATAACGCCATATCGACTGCGGCGAAATCATTAGCCAGTGATTTAAAATGAACTTTTCTATTATTTTTGGTTATGTTCTTCGAAGTGCAGGATGCTATAAAAGAAATTAATAGGATTATATATAATTTAGCAATTTTCATATTACCTCCGTAATAATAGCATTATAATCACTGGAAATAATAAATGCAAGAACTACGTATGTGTTGTTTTATTTTTTTTATCTAAAACTTAAGACCAAAAACCTAATACCTAAGTAAATGGATTATATCCGGGTTTTTTCCGGAGTTCGTCGAGTTTGGGTAGAATTTCCTTTTTATATACCTTATCCGCCCATTCTTCGGGAGAGATTTCCTGTATATCTATGGATACATGTTCCTCTGCCGTATCAGCTATATCAACAATTGATTTAGTAATAGCTTCGGCGAGCTTATTTTTTTGTTCCGCACTTCGTCCCGGGTACATTTTAATTATTACATGAGGCATTTGGTACTCCTTTTTTACAGTGTAATTTCTTTATCAAATTTCCAAAAATATATCAATCTTGAACCTTTACTGAA
>CAYYUB010000182.1:0-2270 GCA_964474855.1 uncultured bacterium | reverse complement strand
AAAAACGGGGTTAAAAGAATTCTTTGAGCTAACCGCAAAGGAACTTTCTCGGTCTCTTGATATGCCTGTTGAGAGTCTTTATAAACTTCTTATGGATAGGGAAAAGGAAAGCCCTACTTCAATAAATCCTGATATTGCCATACCACATATTATAATAGAAGGCGAAAAGCATTTTGATGTTCTCCTTGCAAGGTGTAAAAAAGGCATCAAATTTGGAGAAGATATACCTGAAATTAAGGCGGTTTTTATGTTGGTAGGGACAAGAGACGAGAGGAATTTCCACCTTAGATCTCTTGCTTCTATAGCACAGATTATAAGTGCAAGAGATTTTATGGTAAGATGGATGAGGGCGAAAAATATAGAAAACCTGAGAGATATAGTACTTCTCGGAGAACGTAAAAGAAATACTTAACACAGAAAATTAAATATTAAAAATTAAAAAGTAAAATGGCAAATGAAAATGCAAAAACTAAAAATGATAGGACACGGATTAACGCAGATTTAAAAGGATTTTTTATTTGTTTTTTTAAATTAATTTTTAAATTTTAATTTATGTTTTTCCATTTCGTTGGCACATAATTTCTGATTTACTTTTTTATTTCGCTATGTATATCTTTGTCAGTATGAGGTTATTAACCTGTTTTCCTCTTGACATTTTGTTAGCCCCTTATATATTTACAAACATGATGGGCCTATAGCTCAGTTGGTTAGAGCGTTCGCCTGATAAGCGAGAGGTGAGTGGTTCGATCCCACTTAGGCCCATTTTTTTGGGGGTGTAGCTCAATTGGTAGAGCACCTGCCTTGCACGCAGGAGGTCAGCGGTTCGACTCCGCTCGCCTCCATTTTTAGGAACCAAATGAACCCGATTTTAAAAATAATCATTTTTTCTCTTCTTCCCATATCGGAACTCCGAGGGAGTATTCCTATAGGTCTTTCTTCCGGCTTGCCTTTATCTTTAGTTTTTCCGATTGCTGTCTTATCCAATATTTGTGTTTTTCCAATTTTTTATCTTTTTCTTACTTTCATTCATAAATTATTGATGAAATTGACATTATACAGGAAATTTTTCGATTATTTTCTTGAAAGAACGAGAAAAAAGGTTGGTCCAAAAGTAGAAAAATACGGTTATCTTGGCCTGACTTTGTTCGTAGCTATTCCCCTGCCGGTTACAGGTGCATATACGGGAACTCTTGGAGCGTGGGTTTTCAATATGAAAAAGAGGAAATCTTTTCTAGCCGTAATCCTGGGAGTGGTTATTGCCGGTATAGTAGTAAGTATTGTTTCGGTTTTTGGCATACACATATTCGATATCTTTATAAAGAAAAATTTATAAAAAAGAATTCAGAATCCCTTCCCAACCCCAAAAATAATTTTACCACAGAGAACACGGAGAAAAGGAAAAACACACAGAGAAAAAAAATATTTTATTTGTTTTAAAAACTCCCAACACACAACACCAAATTATTCTCACACAGAGCCACAGAGAACCCAGCGCGGCAAAGCCGCTACCCTCCCCCAAAAAATTATTATCACACAGAGACGCAGAGAACGCAAAGCCCACCACATCCACCCTTTTAATTGTGTTTATAAAAAAAGTAGGAGGGACTTCCCAGTCCCGAACAATAATGTCTTTGCGAGTTTTACTTCTTACTCAACCTATGCGAAGCAATCTCAATGGCTGATTTTTTCAATCTTTTGCAAAAAAAACAAAGACTTGACTGGCAGTACTACAGAGAAAAAAAACTAAATTTTATTGTCTTAACTAAATCCCAACCCCTAAATCCAAAATCCTAAACAAGGGACAACGAATTACACTAATATTTTTTGTTTTTCCTATTCAACAATTCAACCATTCAACCGATCCGAAGGATCCGATTCCTAATACCTAAGTTCAATATTGACATTTAAAAGTTTGTTAATATAATTTAAATATGAAAAAATTATACTTTTTCGTTTTGTCGATGATAGTTCTACCTTTTGCTTTGTTTCCGCTTTATTTTTCCTTTAAGATAGTGGGGGAGTATGAAGATAATGCTGTTTATACGGATGTAAAAGTTCTTGGTAGATACGCGTTCCTGGTTGCCGGACACAATGGTGTCCATATATTCGATATTTCAAGACCCTATAGACCTACGAAAATTTCTGTGATAGAATCGATGGATTACAGTTATGCGATTGATGTAAAAGGTTTTAAATTGTATGTCGCGGATGGCGTAGCGGGGGTAAGGATTTTTGATATAAGGGATATAAGGAATCCGGAGCAGGTTTCT
>CAYYUB010000181.1:0-2308 GCA_964474855.1 uncultured bacterium | reverse complement strand
AAGATAACGACATACGAACAAAATTAGATAACAGAAACGAAAAACTTTCCCGTAAGATCCGGGATGCGGAAACCCAAAAAATTCCCTATATGTTTATAATCGGCAACAAAGAAACCGGAACAAAAACAGTATCAGTTAGAAATCACAAGGACGGCGACATTGGTAATTTTAAGATAGAAGATATTTTATCAAAAATTAAAGAAGAAATAAAACAGAGGAGGTAAGTCATTTCAAAAGGCGACAAAAGATACGTTAATCACAAAATCCAAGCAAAGAGTGTAAGACTTATTGATGATGATGGAAACAATAAAGGGGTTAAAGATACAAAAGAAGCAATTGCAGAAGCGAAAGCCAAAGGGTATGACCTTGTTCTTGTTGCATCGAGTGAAGACCCACCGGTTTGCAAATTCATGGATTACGGCAAGTATCTTTACAGACAAAACAAAAAACACAGAAAAGAACGTCAAAGGCAAAAACACACTCTAAAAGAAATGAAATTCTATCCCAAAATTGAAGCTCATGATTACGAAACTAAACTCAGACATATTAAAAGGTTTCTTAATGAGCATAATCCGGTACGAATTCAAATCTGGATGAGGGGAAGAGAAAAAGTTCACCCTGAACTTGCGGAAAAACTGGCAAAAAGAATACTCAAAGACACTGGGGATATTGCAAAACTACAGGGAGAACTAAAACCAATAAATCATAGAGTTCAATTTCAACTTATGCCAATAGGAGGAAACATTGCCCAAATTGAAAACGAAGGGAGCAGTTAAAAAGAGATTTAGAACGTCGAAAAAAGGAAAAATATCATTCAAAAAAGCCGGCAAGAGTCATCTGCAATCAAAACATAATAAAAAGCACAACCGACGCCAGACAAGAGACAGTGTTGTATCAAAAGCAGATACAAAAACAATAAAGAAACTTCTGCACTAAGGAGGATTTAAATGTCAAGACATAAAAGTGTAGTACAAAGAAGAAAACGACGAAAAAGGATACTGAAACAAGCAAAAGGTTTCTTCGGTAAGAGAAAAAACTCTTATCGAATATCAAAGCAAGCTGTAATGAAAGCGCTCACCAATGCTTACCGCGACAGAAGGAGAAGGAAAAGAGATTTCAGGGGACTCTGGATTACTCGAATAAACGCTGCTGCTCGTCTAAATGGCATTTCTTACAGTAAATTCATCCACGGATTATCAGCGGCTAAAGTTAAATTAAACAGGAAAGTCCTTGCTGACATTGCTGTTCAGGAACCTGAAGTTTTTTCGGAAATTGCAAAAACAGCAAAAGAGAGCGTGAATGGATCTTGAATCCTTAGGAAAAGAAGTAAAACTTGAGATCCAAAAAGCGGCGTCTATTGATGAAGCTGAATTAATTAGAATCAAGCATCTTGGGAAAAAGGGAAGTCTTACAAAAGTATTGCATACAATAGGTAATTTACCTGTTACCGAACGACCGAAAGCAGGACAACTTGCAAATAAGCTAAAAAATGAGCTCGCGGAATTAATTAAAGAAAAAAAGGAAGTCATAAAACAAAAAAAATCGCTTCCCTGGATAGATCTTTCCCTACCGGGTAGAAAACCTAATCTAGGAGGATTGCATCCTCTCTCAATACTTTCCCAGGAAATCCAGGACATCTTTATCCAGATGGGGTTTTCTGTAGTAACCGGTCCGGAAATCGAGACCGAATACTATAATTTTACAGCTCTAAATACTCCAAAAGACCATCCCGCAAGAGATATGCATGATACATTTTACTTGAAAGATGGAAGACTCTTACGAACACACACTTCTCCGGTACAGATTAGAACCTTAGAAAAACTTTCTCCGCCCTTAAGAATAATTTCACCTGGAAAATGTTATAGGGTAGATACCTTTGATCCAATACATTCCCCCACTTTTACACAGGTAGAGGGTCTTTGGATCGACAAAAATATATCAATGGCTGATCTTTTCGGAACTTTAGATTTATTCGCGAAAAAGATTTTCGGAAAAGATGTAAAAACTGAATTTTTTCCAAGTTATTTTCCCTTCACTGAACCTTCAGCGGAAATGTGGATCCAGTGTCCATTTTGCAAAGGAAAAGGCTGCTCAGTTTGCAAAAAGAGAGGTAAAATCGAAACAGTGGGAGCAGGAATGGTACATCCAAATATTTTAAAAAGGCTTGGATATGAAGAATTTAACGGTTTTGCTTTTGGTATGGGTGTCGACAGAATCGCTATGACGAAATATGACATTGATGATATAAGATTATTTTTTCAAAACGAACTTCAGTTTTTAAGGCAATTCGATGATAGTAAACTATAAT
>CAYYUB010000180.1:0-2329 GCA_964474855.1 uncultured bacterium | reverse complement strand
CCGCCGCTATACCCTATAAATGAAGATGAATAAAAAGAATTTAATCCAACAGTTAAAGTTAACATTTGCCGATACCCAGCTAAACGAACATGAAGATGATATAATAAAAATACATGCGAAAAAAGAACAGGTAAAAACGATTTTAAGATATCTCAAAGATAATATGTACAATCATCTGGCTCTTATTTCTTGTGTGGACTGGATTAATAAAGAAGAATTCGAATTGATATATATTTTAACCTCCTATCATGATGATAAAAAATCATATAAGGAAACAGGAGATATTTATTTGAAGACAAAAATTTCAAGGGATAACCCGGAGATAGAGAGCGTAATTAGTGTGTTTGAAAACGCGGAACCCTACGAGCGAGAGATTCATGAACTCTTTGGAGTTAAATTTAGCGGGCATCCAAGATTAATTCCTCTATTTCTGGAGAGAGATTATGAGGTGCCTCCCTTCAGGAAAAATTTTGATACAAGAAAGTATGTTAAGGATGTTTTTGAATCGATACCTGTAATCCCGGAGGAAGAAGAATGAGAGAAGTTGAACTCTATTTCGGTCCGCAGCACCTGGGAATGGTTGGGAATTTCAGCATAACTCTGAATGTGGAGGGTGATAAGATTTTAAAAGCGACCGCTGATCCCGGTTTTTTGCACCGCGGTTTTGAAAAATTGATGGAGTACAGAACGTGGATGCAAAATTTTCCTATTGTTTGTAGAATAAATGTTGTGGAACCGGATCATATGGAAATGGTATACGCGATGGCTGTAGAAAAATTAGCCGGAATAGAAGTGCCTGAGCGAGCCGAGTGGATAAGAAGCATATATCTCGAACTTGCCCGTGTTGGTTCTCATCTTTTTGGTTTATGGGCCTATTCCAATATGCTGGGTTTTGATACAGTCGCCCAGTGGGCAATGTATCATAGAGATCTTATTCTGGATCTTTTCGAAGAGTTAACAGGTGGAAGAGTGTACCATATTTATATCTGGCCTGGTGGGGTGAGACGTGATTTTCCAGAGGGCTTTACCGATAAAATAGTAGAGACTTTACATTCAATAGGGAAGTGTGTTCCTGATTATAACGATATATTTTTCAATAATCCATTGTTTTATGAAAGAACACATGGTATCGGAAAAATAACCAGGGAAGAAGCAGAAAAATGGGGTGGTGTTGGTCAGGTGTTAAGAGCTACCGGAAAATCCTTTGATATAAGAAAGGTTGAGCCTTATGCCGCCTATGATAAAGTAGATTTTGACATACCCACAAGAGAAGAAGGGGACGCGTATTCAAGAGTAATGGTAATAAGAGATGAGATGATAGAGTCCGTACATTTAATCTTTAAACTAATCGAAGGATTGCCCAAGGGAGAGGTTTATAACAAAGTCCCCAATCCTTTCAAGTGGAAAATAGGGGAGGGAGAGTCTTATGTAAGGGTTGAATCTTCGAGGGGAGAATTGGGGCTTTATCTGGTGAGTGATGGCGGAGATAAACCCTACAGAGCGCATTTCAGAACGCCTTCCTATTCTCATGGCTTGACCATATTGGAAAAGGTTTTAGAAGGCGCCAATATCTCGGATGTGGGAAATATTATGATTAGTATGTACGTTGTTGCTCCTGAGATAGACAGATGATAGAATAAAATGAATAAATTAAGTTTTAAAAAGGTTGATAAAAATGGATAAAAAAACGTCGATTTTAAGTCCCTTAAAGGCATTAAAATATCTTTTCAAAAAACCCAAAACTTTAAGATATCCATTTGAACTAAAAGAACCGGCAAAAAGATATAGAGGTTTGCATCTTAATGATTGGGATAAATGCACAGGTTGTGGTAACTGTGCCGATATATGCCCAAACGAAGCCATTGTAATGAAAGAGATACCGGAAATCGAGGCAAAAGACGGAGAAAGAAACGAAAGACCGGAAATCGATTATGGTAGATGCTGTTTTTGCGGTTTATGTGTTGATATTTGTCCTACAGGTTCCTTAAGATTATCCAGAGATTACTTCCATATTCATTTTGACCCCGGGACTTTCAAGCTTCTGGTAAAGGATGAGAAAACGGATAAGGAACACTTCCTTCCCGAAGAGGAATATTCTGTCTTTAAAGCATCGCTCGCGCACCGCAGGGAAAAATATGAGGGGTTTAGCCCTGATTTAGAGTACGCTCTGTTTGACCCCGAAAGAGTAAAGATGTCAGAGGTCCCGCCTGAAGAGAGAAATGCGTCTTTTATTGAACAGGTTAAAGGTTTCAGCAGAGAGGAAGCCGGGAAGGAAGCAAGTCGGTGTTTAGAGTGTAAGTTATGCGAAGAAGTCTGTCCTGCTGAGATG
>CAYYUB010000179.1:0-2332 GCA_964474855.1 uncultured bacterium | reverse complement strand
ACTGTAGAACTAATTATTGTTCTTCCTAAAGATTTGAAAGGGAATTCCCAGATGAAAAATTTTCTTGAAATGATTATAATTAAAATTAGTAAAAAAACATAGCTGACAAAAGTGGTAACAGCTGCAGCAAAATATCCATAGGTGGGTATTAAAATTATATTTAGAGCTAAATTGACTAACCCAGATACGGAAATTAACAACATAACAATATAAGTTTTCGCATAGTAACGAAAACTAAACGCAAATATCCATTGAAGGCCGAGAAAGAAAACACCTGAAGCAATATATGGTAGAATTACATAACCCGCATGATATTTTTGGGCGATGATAACAGTCACAATTGGTTTCGATAGTACACTTAATCCAATTACAGCTGGCAAACAGAATATTATATAGTATCTAGTAAGTTTATGCAAGAATTCACGACTCCTTTTCTTATCTTCTCTTGCCCAAATATTCATTCCAATCGGACCAGCAGCTAGCATGAACAAGGAAACAATCAGCAATATGCTTTTTTCGGAAAGGCTATAACTTGCCGAGTAAATCCCCACTTCCTGACTACCTCGAAAAAATCCCAAAATATACCTATCAGACAGACTCAGTATCCAAGCGGCAAGATTACCCACCACCAAAGGAAAACCATATTTTGCCATCTCTGAAGTTAGCGAAAAAGAAATATTTCTTGGGCTTAAGGAAATTTTCCCTACAGCCTTTTTCCAAAGTAGAGGGAGGACTATCGCCACGCTCAACACGGAACCCCAAAGTAAACCTTCAACACCCAAATGGAAGGCTATAATTAATAACACTCCAAGAGCAAGTGTCATCACACTCTTCCATATTGTAAAGCCACTATACCAACTTACCTCCCTTTTAGCTCTAAGAAAATCTTGAAATACATTAAAGATAGCAGTTAAAATAAATACGGCTATACCAACCCACATCAGAGAATATAATTTTGGTGAAATATGGGATTTGGCAAATAAAAGAATGCTTAAAAAAACAAGAGAAATAACTAATATTGAGACAGCAGTTAACTTTATTATATTTGGGTAAAATTCGCCAAGTTTCCCATCTCGTTCATAGGCAGGATAAAACTTGATAATAGACATAGATAACCAGCCAACAATAGTTGAGAATACACCAACGGTGGCTATCGTCAAAACATAGTTTCCATAATCCCCTGGAGAAAACAGGCGAGTAACAATAGGGATGGCAATTAACCCCATTATTGCCGTGACAATCAATGAAGGTAGGTATCTTCGCATATCCGAAAAAAGTCCACTAATCATTTATAATTTTCTTCTCCTGCTTTATGTCATATTCACAGAATAATCTCTGATGATACACCACGTTCTCGATAAACATGATGAAAAAGTTTTTCCAATTGCTGCATTTGATATTCTTCTAACTTTTCCCTACTTCACCATTGAGATTCTTGTAAAAAATTATAGGTATCCCAAAATATTTTACCATAACGAAAAAGAGAAGGAATAGAACCATAAATATATTTAAAACCTTGTTTTATCGGATGAGGAAGCTTTTTTACTACTGTCTTGATATTCATATATTCTCTTCTACTTGAAAACTTATTTGTGTAGCTTGTATTAATTGCCAGAGAGGTATGGGATAGCCATCTCCTTCCTTTATACTTTTTGCAAATTCAATCATTTCTTCATAATGTCCTTTACTCTGAATTTTCGTTCCCATTTTTTCCACTCTTGTACCAAAAATTTCGAGTTTTTTATAATCATTCAAATGAAGAATCTTTCCATCTACATAAATTTCCATTTTTTCTTTAGGGACTTTCCGGGTACCGAGCGCTGTATACACTAAATTGCAAACCGAACCATCTCTATATTTTATAGTTGTAACAAAATTATCATTCCCGGAATATTGTTCTGTTTTTGGAACAATGGACGAAACAGAAATAGATTCAACTTCACTTTCGGTCAAAAAGTTAAAAAGATCATAGATATGACAGGCTTCGCCAATATTTCTACCTCCACCTTCTTCTGTGTGTACCCAATGGTCTTTAGGCATGAAGCCGGCATTCTCACGGTAATTTATAATCATTGGATTCTGTCGATTTTTTATTACTTCTTTTATTCTTTTAACGTATGGGGAAAACCTCCTGTTAAATCCCACCATGAAAGGAACTTTTGTCTTCTCCAAAACAGCCACCAATTTATTCAACTCTTCTCTATTTAAAGCCATAGGTTTTTCTAAAAAAATGGCTTTACCTGCCTCTGCCGCCTCAGCTGCCATTTGAGCATGTAAGTTATGTCTGGTAGCAATAATTAACATATTCACATCTTTGTCTTTAAGAACTTCC
>CAYYUB010000178.1:0-2357 GCA_964474855.1 uncultured bacterium | reverse complement strand
AAAGCATCATACGGTAAACTAAGTATAACTGCTGATACTATTCTATATAATCTTGAAGAAAAATTCCTGAATGCCAAAGGAAATGTTCTATTCAATGACGGAAGTAGTGATATAAAAGCAAAGGCAATGAGTTATGATGTGGATCGCAAGATTGGGGATGCCTACAATGCTAAAACTGATGCGGAAAATGGCTGGTTTTTTGGGGAAAGGATCCGGTATTTCGATGGTGATGTTTTAAAGATAAAGAACGGTTATTATACAACGTGCGAGCTGGACCCTCCTCATTTTTGGTTTTATTCGCCAAAAATGAGGATCAATATTGATGAAAGTTTGGTTGCCGAGCCTGTTTTTCTCCTGGTTCAGGATATACCTGTTTTTTTTATGCCTTTTTACTTCCAGTCAATAAAAAAGAAGCGATCTTCAGGTTTATTAAGACCTGATTTTGGGACTTCTTCCTACGGAGGAAATTATATAAAAAAAATAGGCTGGTATCAAACACTTGGGGATCATGCTGATATTACTCTTTATTTGAATTACTATACCAGATCAGGTTTTCGTTTTGAGATTAGTAATGGACGTTGGAATTTACTTCCTTACAGTGAAGGTCATGTAGGCGGTAAATATATCAAGGAAAGGGAGAGTGGAGAGGAAAGGTGGTCTCTCTTAGCTGATACCCGGTCGAAATTACCGGGAAATATTAATTTGAATGTAGATACAAGGGTAGAATCCGACAATGATTTTGTAATGGATTACGAACCTGGTGAGGTTGAGCGTATTCTGCAAAAAGAAGTCAATTATAATCTTTACTGGAACGGTGAGATTTTAGGGACAAAAACCGATGTTGTTTTGGATTACCGGGAAAATTTAACTAACGACAATTTATATAAAAGATGGCCGTCGCTGAATATGACTTTTCCAAGGGTGGGTTTGGGAGGTATTAATATTACAAGTCGTTATAAATTTACCAGGGACGAAAGCAATCACTGGGCTTCAGGTTTTTCCGGAAATTCGAATTTGAATTTCAATTTTTCTGTTTTCAATATAGGTATAAATCTCTATGGGCAGAGCGATTATTATGAAAATGAAAATGTTATGATCAATTATTGGAAAACAACAACAACAGCAAAGACAAGAATATACGGACTTTCTTTTTTGGGGATACCGCCGATAACTAAATTCAGACACATTATAACTCCTTCTTTTTCTTTCTCCTATGCTCCTGATCTTGCTGATTATGATGTTTCCGGAATTTCCGGTTTTTCTGTTCCGGGGGGAGTAAAATCTTTAAATATTTCTCTGGATAATCTATTTCAATGCAAAATCGGGGGAAAAAAATATGATTTTGCAACGCTGCGATTTTCAAGTAATTATAAGCTTCAGTCAGACAGATTCTCTCCTGTTTCTATTAACGGCAGGTTCTGGTTGGGAAATATTTTAAATCAGGATTATTTCACGTCATATGACTTATATTCGGGTGAATTCGGCAACAAAAAAGTTAATACTCATTTAGAATATAGAACCAGATTTGGGCAAAAGCCCCTTGATTTTGATCTTACTCACTCTATTAATTTTACAGAAACCCAGAGAATTCAGCAGGCGGATATGAGCGTTGGTTTTAACCCAACTCCTAAATGGGAATTCGGGATAACTACACATTACGATTTTGAAAGAAATAAGGTTACAAATACCAGAATAAATCTTGAGCGAGATTTACACTGTTGGGAGCTTATGTTATCTGTCAATACCTTTGGCGATAACTGGGATTATAGTTTGAGGATTGGGCTTAGAGATATCCCGGAATTGAAAATAGGAAGAGAGACTTTAGGAGGATTAATGCCGTAGGAGATTAGGACGCAGATAAACGCAGATTTTATGGATTTGAAATACCGCACCTCACCCCGGATTATCTCACATAAAGGCACAAAGAAAAACGAAAAACTTAAATTTTGACCACGAAATACACAAAAAACACCAAACCCACCACACCTTAACAATTGGACGCAGATTCACTCAGATTTAAAAGGATTTTTTTGTTTGAAACCCAACCCACATCCCCAAATATTTTGACAGGATTAACAAGATTTACAGGATTTTTATTTGTTGTTTTTTTAAATCTAACCCAACAAACCCAATGAACTCTATAAACTCAATAAACTAACTTATAACCTCCTGGCAGTTCTCGTTTAGGTGATATCATTTTTAAAGATCGAGAAGAATTCTCAGTCTATCTTCCACTTTACTAAGAGTACGTTTGAAGACTTCTCCAATGAATTTTTCTAACCTTATTTTCGATATAGATCGAACGTCTTCGCACTTTATAAAACTTTCTTTATCGAGATTGCCCTCCGGCGGTTCTA
>CAYYUB010000177.1:0-2363 GCA_964474855.1 uncultured bacterium | reverse complement strand
TTCCCCTTTCGTTCTTATCTGAAACTCAACGGTATTAAAATAGATCTTATCCGCTTTTCTTTCTATCAAAAGAGTATTTATGTCTTCATAAGTATTAATATCCTTGGGAGGACTAGCTACAAGATCTAAAAATCCACCTATATCTATCTCATTACAACTCGTATCAAAAGTTATACTCTCAACATTCATTCTCTTGAGTTTCTTAACAAAAAAGTGCACGCTGGGATAATCCGAAAGATCCACATTTACATCTTCCACAATTACACTATCTCCCAGAAAAACTATTGATACTTCACCAGTTTCCTCTGAAAAAGAATTAATTTCATTAACGATTTTCTGCTGCTGTTCCTTTATAATTGGATGCTCTCCCGGATAGGCAATTTTGTGATTGACTCCAAGAGCAAGATCTCTCAGAAGCCTTATTAAAATTTTTTTTTCGATTTTTTCCTCCTGTATAGTAATTATACTGTTTTTTTATCATTTTTCAAGTTATTTATTTTCTATCAATACATCATCTTTAAATTCAACCCTTTAATTATATCTTTTAACCCTTTTTACGGTCTTATCGCTCATAATATTTAACTTCCTAACTGTACCACCATGTGCGTGAACTTTCCCTGACATCTCTTATTTAATACTTGACATTTAATCCTGTTATCCTTATAATACCTGATAATACCTGAAACATTGGAAAAAAAGGAGGAAAAAATGAAAAAAGTGTTTTTATTGTTAGTAATCTTACTTGTTGTGCTACCCCTGAGTGCAAGACCAAAGCTTGAGTTTTCGCCGAGAGGAAGTCTTTATATTAGCAGCGTAAATTTTGGGATCGGTGCTGATGTTATAGTAAATCCCACCAAAACATTGGGTTTGAGAGTCAATTTGGCTGAAGTGGTTTTTGGAGACAATACTGCTTTTTCTCTAAATTCAGGGAACCTTTTTAGTTTTAGCAATTTTGATATTCTATATTATACTGATATCGCGGGTCTCTTCTCCTACGTCGATATAATATTCGGATTGCTTTCTCGGGATGCAGGAACAAGTATAGCAATTGGGGGAGGTCTTGGACTTGAAAAATACATGGGAAAAGGAAATTACGTATTTCTTGAACCAGCATTAATCTTCACAGATGGTCCCTTTACTGAAGATGATCTTATTTTTAGAACTTCATTCGGCTTGAAATTAGGTATCTGATTAAGCAATAAACAACAAATAAATTAGAATCTTTTTTACTATAACGAGAACCGCCTGGGGCAACCCACGCGGTTTTTTTTATTTTTAAATCAAAATTTGCCCTTGTTTCAAACATGAAATATCTGTATAATTTTAAAACATAGGGGGAAAACAGTGGATAAAATAAAAAAGCACTTTGACGAAGAAGCAAAAGAATTCGATAAAATAGTATCGAAACTTATTCCTTTTTACGGGGAAATGTTAGAGGCTTTAATTTTAGCTGTTCCGCATCCCGAGAAAGAAAAAATAATAGTGGCGGACCTTGGCTGCGGAACCGGTACGGTTTCAAAAATGATTTTAGAAAAATACCCGAATGCGATATTAACATGCGTAGATTTTGCATCCAATATGATAAAGACGGCAAAAGATAAACTTAAAGGACATAACAATGTTGAATACTTAGTAGAAGATTTCTATAGTTTTAATTTCGATAGAAAATATGATGCCATTGTAAGTTCCCTTGCTCTTCACCATTTAAGAAACGACAACGACAAAAAAAAGTTTTTCAAAAAAATCTTTGATGCACTTAACAAAAACGGGGCGTTTTACAATGCCGACGTTGTCTTAGGTTCAAACGAAACCTTACAGAATTTATATATGAATAAGTGGAAAGAATTTATGCAGAGGAAAGTTCCTCTTTATGAAGTTGAGAATATATGGTGTCCCAAATATGAAGATGAAGACAAACCTGCAAAAACAATAGACCAAATCAAATGGTTAGAAGATATAGGGTTTAAAAAGACAGATATAATCTGGAAATACTATAATTTTGCTGTTTACGGAGGAGTAAAACCTTAAATAACAATGAAACTTCTAAGTGCAAAAACAGAAAAAGATATAGATAAAAAAATCATAGAGAACATACTAAAAGAAAACTATGGACTGGCAGTCAAAAATATATCTTTGGTTTTTGATAAACTCTACAAAAAAATTCCCGATAAAAAAAGAATTTCTTACGGAAGAGTTCATGTTATAAAACTCCTATCAAAAAATATTTATGAGAAATTATTCGAAAGCGGCTCTGTAAACTTCGATATTGCTGCTGATTTATACGAGAAAAGCAAAAACTTTAAAAGTAAAGGTGTATCCCTCGGAATAATATCTTTTTGCGGTTTAGAGGAACCTAAAAGAAC
>CAYYUB010000176.1:0-2372 GCA_964474855.1 uncultured bacterium | reverse complement strand
TAAAGTCAAAGTAACTGATCTTCCTGCTATGAAAATTTTGCTTGTGGAGGATACGAAAGATAATTGTTTGTTAATAAAGGCTTTTCTGAGGAAATCTTCTGTTGAAATAGATGTGGCTGAGAACGGTAAGATTGCCTTTGAAAAATTTAAGAAAAATGTCTATGATTTAGTTTTAATGGATATGCAGATGCCGGTTATGGATGGTTATACAGCTACCAGAAAAATAAGAACCTGGGAAAAGAGGGCTGGCGCTACCGGAACTCCGGTAATCGCGCTTACCGCGTTTGCATTAAAAGGTGATGCCGAGAAATGTCTGGATGCCGGATGTAATACTCATGTTCCGAAACCTGTAAAAATGGATACGTTGGTTAAAGTTCTAATGGAATTTGCTGATAAGTTGAGTTTATAATTTGGGAGGAATTATGAATAATGAGGAAAAAATTATCGTGAAAGTAGATCCGGAAATAGCTGACCTTATTCCCGGGTTTTTAAACAATAGAGAGAAAGACATAGAGGATATGGAATCATGCCTCAAGGCAGAGAATTTTGAACAGATAGAAAGATTAGGGCACAGTATGAAAGGTTCAGGCGCGGGCTATGGGTTTGACGGTATTACAGAGATAGGAAAGCTTATAGAGATAGCAGGAAAGGAAAAAGATGTTGAAGGGATTAAAAAGGGAATAGAAGATTTAAAGGATTATCTGAGTAGAGTTGAAGTTTCAAATGAGTAAAATTTTTATATAGTATATCTATCTATATGGGTAAAAAGTATGAACTGATCCTTTTTGATTTGGATGGCACATTGTTTGATTATAACAAAGCGGAAGAGTATGCTTTAACAAAGAGCATGAATTATTTTAATATTGACTATACCCCGAATTTGTATGTAGAAAACTACAGAAAAATAAATAAAGAAGTGTGGGGAGAGTTTGAAAGAGGTGAGACAAACCTGGATGAATTGAGGTTGAAAAGGTTCAGGATTTTATTTGATATTTTTGATATAAAACAAGATACTGAAGCATTCAGTAAAAGTTATCTGGATTTTATTGCCGAGGCTTCCTTTATGATAGAAGGTGCGGAAGATGTTATTTCTGCTTTATATCGAGAATATAAGATTGCGTTAGTTACAAACGGGATTTACTCCACACAGTATGAGAGATTGAAGGGTTCCCCTTTAAAAGATTATTTTGATATTTTTATAGCTTCGGAGAAAATTGGAGTTGCCAAGCCCGATCCTGATTTTTTTAATTATGTTTTCAATACAAGCGAGCACAATGATAAAAAAACTGCTATGATTATTGGTGATTCCCTTTCGGCTGATATTAAGGGAGGATTTGATTTTGGAATTGATACGTGCTGGTTTAATCCCAAGAAAATTAAAAACGAAGGAGAGATATCGCCAACATACGAAATTAAAGAACTGGCTCAGATTAAGGATATTCTCGCCCCATCCCACCCAATAATTGGACGCAGATAAACGCAGATTTTAAGGATTTTTTTTAACTATACAACCATCCAACGACCTAACGAACTAAAAAAAGAATGGAACAACAAATAACACGAATAAAAGAATTTCTATTTTGAAGTTTATATCATTAAAGTATCTTATTTAAATCAATTAAAAATTCAAGAACTTACCTATCTTTTATGTTCTCTTTAATTATTTCTATGGCTTTCTTAAATGCTTCTCGATTTCCTATTCTCACTATTACTTCTTCTGTACCATCTTTTTTGATTATTCTCATTCTATCTGATTTCGATATAAATCCCCCTGTAAAGTATCCGTGTCTACTTCGAAATAGTGGAGTAAGAATTCTCATAAGAATTCCCAAAAGAATTGCAAAAAAAAGTTTTTCAGTACTGAAATATCCTTCTACATATTCGACACTTTTTATATCCCTGTATTTATATTCCCGACATTCATTCAATATTTTGAAGTAGCCATGCCTTTCTATGAAAAACTTCTCATAATCTAATTTAATCTCTTTTGTTTTTATAAATATCGACATAAATATTAAGTATAAGCCCAATAACAAAAGAATTGGCGATACAAGAGGTGAAGATAGAAAATAAATCAAATAAAAACACCCAATACCTAGACCCACCAATAAGGACCTAAAAAATATTGCCCAAAAATTCCCTTTGACTTCATAAATTACCATAAAACCCCTCAAAACTCTTTTATTTTTTCCGAAACTCATAAAACCTGATTAATTGGTATTCTCATATATAGTATATTTTAATTGGCTTTATATTCAATGATTAAAGTCATTTATTTGTATTTGAATAATTTTCCGGGATTTTGGGGTTGGGGCGGAATTTAGTTAAAACAATAAAATATATTTTTTCTTTGTGCTTCTGTATCTTTGTAT
>CAYYUB010000175.1:0-2407 GCA_964474855.1 uncultured bacterium | reverse complement strand
GCAATAAACGGGAATATCTCACATGATGTTTTTGTGAAGGAATGCAAAAGAGTACCGGAGGACTTTAATGCAAGATTTTCTGCAGGGTCAAGAATATATAGGTATCAAATATCAGCGGAAAAATCGGTCTTCAATAAAAGGTATTTTTTCCAACTTGACGGAGAACTCGATATAAAAAAAATGAAAAAAGCAGGAAAAGAACTTATCGGAGAAAAAGATTTTAAAAACCTTGCAACAAAAGATAACGGTAAATGTTACTTAAAAAGAATAAAAATTTTTGAAGATGAAAATAATATTTTTATTGAGGTGGAATCGAATCGTTTTCTTCGCAGGATGGTAAGAGGTATTGTTGGACTTTTAATTGCAGTTGGTAGAGGAGAAATCGTTCCAACTGATACTAAAGAGGTTCTTTCGGGTAAGAAAAGAAGACCATCGGTCGCCCCTCCTCAGGGCCTTTTTCTCGTAAAAGTCAGATATTAATTTCTTAGTTGGTTCGTTGGATCGTTAGATCGTTGGATAGTTAAAACAAAATAATAAAAATGAGTAGTGTGTCTCTGTGTCCTAATCTTAGGATTTAGGATTTTGGGGTTGGGATTTAGTTGAAAAACAAAATATATTTTTTCTCTGCGTTCTCTGTGTTTCTGTGGTTAATATTTTAGTTAGGATGTTAGGAGGTTGGGAAGTGAAAACAAAAAATCCTGTTAATCTGTGATTGTTGCATCTGCGTCCGATTATTGGGTTGGGGGGTGGCTTCGTGTCTTAGTGTCTTTGTGGCGAATTTTCAGTTTTTTCGAGTTTTGCTTTTTAATTTTGTTTGATAAAAAACCCCTTTACATTTTAAAAAAATTAACTATCCTAATATATATAAATAAGGGTGTTAAATGAATATTCTTATAGTAGATGATTCAGAAGACCAGTTATATGTGCTTAAGGCGATTTTAAGCGAAAAAGGTTACAAAAAGATACATCTTGCCGATTCGGCAGACCAGGCTTTCGGAATTCTTGGACTGAAGGGCAAAAAGAATAAACAGGATATAGATCTTATCTTGATGGATGTGAAGATGCCAGGAATAAACGGTATAGAAGCCTGCGGTAAGATAAAAAAAGAGGAATCTCTAAAAGATATCCCGATTATAATAGTTACAGCTCACAAGGAAGAAACTCATCTGCAATCAGCTTTTGATGCAGGAGCTGTTGATTACATAACAAAACCGATAAATGTGACAGAACTTTTAGCCAGAGTCCATTCTGCGTTAAGATTGAAGATGGAAACAGACAGCAGGAAAGAAAGAGAACGAGAAATGTTGGAAATGGCTGAGCAGTTGGAGGCGGCAAATAAGCAATTGACCCGAATGTCCTATCTTGATGGACTTACCGCTGTTCCAAACCGCCGTTACTTTGAGGAATTTTTTACGAGAGAATGGAAAAATGCTGTTAGAGTCAAGGAGTTTATTTCGCTCATCATGTTTGATATTGATTGTTTTAAAGCTTACAATGATACGTACGGGCACCTTAACGGTGATGACTGTCTAAAGAGAGTTGCCGGGACGTTAAATAGCGTTTTAAAAAGACCCAGAGATTTTTTGTGCCGGTACGGAGGAGAAGAATTTATTGCGGTACTTCCGGATACTGATGAAAAAGGAGCCCGGGAAGTCGCGGGCAGGTTTTCGCGTGAAACAAAGAAGTTAAAGATAACTCATAAAACTTCACCTGTAGGTACAAATGTTACCATAAGTATAGGCGTGGCAACAATTAAACCCGGTAAAAAAGAGAAATCAAAATCATTTGTCAATAAAGTGGATAAGGCCCTTTATGCGGCTAAGCAGGCTGGCCGTAATTGTATAAAGTTAGCGAATTAAGATAATTGACATGGAGGTGAATTGATGCCATGTGAAAAGGATGATAAAAAAATCATAGTTAAAGTCCCGGGGTATGCAGCCGGGCTTGTTCCGAATTTTCTTGCGAATAGGCAAAAAGATATAAAACAAATTAACGAATCCTTGGAGAAGGGCGATTTTGAAACAATTGAGAGACTCGGGCACAGCATGAAAGGTTCAGGTTCTATTTACGGGTTTGATGGAATATCTGAGTTGGGGAAAATAATTGAAGGATCTGCAAAAAATAAAGATTCTGAAGAGATTAAAAAAAATTTAGCGGAACTTAGGGAATATTTAGATAGAGTAGAAATCGTAAATGAATAAAAAATCCCGTGTAGTTTACATAGATGACAATCAGGACATGCTTAAACTCGTAGAAAGAATTCTTTCGGGTCAAGACTACGAGGTTATAACAGCAATAAGTCCCTTAGAAGGGATCCGGAAAGTTAAAGAAGAGAATCCGGATGTCGTTCTGCTGGATATAAATATGCCTTCTATGGATGGTTATACAGTGTGTTCCAATCTTCAGG
>CAYYUB010000174.1:0-2437 GCA_964474855.1 uncultured bacterium | reverse complement strand
TTATGAATCATATTAAAAAGGGACTGAAAGTCAAGTAATGAATTTGCCACGAAGATACCTGAAACAGTCATTAGTTACGAGTCTTGAGTTATTAGTCAAAACTAAACCCAATACACAACCTCAAAACTAAGAGGAACAACAAATCACACGAATAGCACGAATCACACCACCCATCCCATTTTTTATTTGTTTTAACTAAATCCTAAATCCCAAATCCAAAATCCTAAAAATAGGACGCAGATAAACGCAGATTTTTTGGGATTATATTTTTTGTTTTTCTATTTAATGATTCAACAATATACGGACCTGATCACTCTACACTACGTCTCCTGTGCCTCTGCGATGAAATCAGGGGGTTGCGAAAATTCCTTTCTGCATTATTAAATCCTTTATGAAAAATTATACCGATGGAATGAGGGATTATTGGAATAATCGGTTCTCCGAGGGTGAAAAGATATGGGGTAGAGAACCGAGTAAGACTGCTTTTTATGCGCGTGATTTATTCAAAAATCTTAATGTGAAATCGATAATTGTTCCGGGATCCGGATATGGGAGAAATACTAAGTTATTCTCGAAATCCGGGTTCAAGGTTACTGGAATAGAAATATCCGATTATGCTGTAAAAGAAGCACTGAAATTTGACCCGAAAAGCAAATTTTATCGTAGAACGGTTCTTGAAATAGATTCTCTCAACCGAAAATTCGATGCCATCTACTGTTTTAACGTACTGCATCTTTTTAGAAAAAAAGAAAGACTCCTGTTTATAGAGAAGTGCATGGGCGTATTAAATGATGACGGATTCGCTTTTTTTGTAGTTTTTTCGGATAAGGAAGCGAGTTTTGGTAGTGGTAGGGAAGTTGAGAAAAACACTTTTGAAAGTAAACCCGGAAGATTTGCGCATTATTTTACCAGAGAAGACTTATTGGCACATTTCGAAAATTTCGATGTTATAGAAATAGGGGAGATGGAAGATAAGGAAAATCACGGTGAATCAGGAGAGCACGTTCATTTACTCAGGTATGTTTTTTGTTCGAAGCGGGAATATTAGTTTGCCGAGTTTGTAGCATTACTGGGATTTTTTGGATTTTTGGTTAACAACTTAACGATTCAGCAATTAATTTGTAAGTTTGGAATACCTGACGAAGAACTATTGCTTTACTGCTATTACTTGGGACCTCCGATAAGTTTTTTAATTTCTTTTAGTAAGTCTTTAGCTTCGATAGGTTTTTCCATAAAAGCGTTCACAGGCATGTATTCCATATCTTTTTCCTGTCCAAGGTGAAATTTGGCCATTTCCGAGTCTTGATTTACCGCGGTTATCATGATAATGGGTATTTTCTTTAATTTATCGTCAGATCTGATTTTTTCGCTTACCCATATACCGTCAGTCTTTGTTTTCATCATAATATCCAACAGTATAATGTCGGGGGTTTTTTCTTTGACCTTTTTGAAAGCTTCTTCACCGTTCCTGGCAGTTCGGGTTTCATAACCATTACCTTGCATTATTATTTCCATGGTTTCTACGAAATCAGGGTCATCATCCACAATAAGTATTTCTTTTGGCATTATTTCTCCTTTTTTTTAATTGCGGGAAAACTTAGGGTCACTGTGGTTCCTTTATTCAATTTGCTTTCTACTTTTATAGACCCACCATGCGCGGCGATTATTCTTTTTACAAGAGAAAGCCCGAGACCCATGCCTTCCTTTTTGTGCTCGGGTCTCGCGTTTTCGCCGCGGAAGAAGATATTGAATATCATTGGTAATTCGTTTTTCTTTATACCGATACCCTGGTCCTTTACTTCTAAAAGAAAACGATCTTTTCCTTTTTTTGTCTTTATTTTTACTGTGTTTTTCGGGTTGCTGTATTTGATTGCGTTGTGAATTATATTTACGAAGACTCTTCTTAAGAGTTCCGGATTTCCGTAAATGAGTAGAAGATTGTCGGGAAAATTCCAATTTATTTTAATATCTTTCTCCGCTGCGAATTCATCCATTTCTTCAATCAGGGAAGAGAGTAATTCTCCTGTATTTATTTTTTCCATTTCAATTTGCTTTGTTCCTTCTTCAAGACGAGAAAAAAATAATAGATCGTTCAGAAGTTTTATGACATCGTTGATCCTGACTTTTGCTTTATTGAGAAGTTCTTTTTGTTTTTCGAAATCTTTATCGAGATAACCATCTAATATTACATTTATAATATTATAAACAGAAGCCAGTGGAGCCTTTAATTCATGGGACACTTCATAAGTGAATCTGGTCTTTGCTTTTGTCAGCTCAACTGTTTTCGCGTAATGTGTACTGCAAGCCGTCTTAGCTTCCTCGGAATGTTCTCTAATGTCTTTCAGGTTTTTAATTAGCGTGGTTATGTTGGCTTCCAAATCCCCATGCCAACCCCGGATTCTGTCCAGGTGACATTCCGGGTCATTAATGTTACATA
>CAYYUB010000173.1:0-2462 GCA_964474855.1 uncultured bacterium | reverse complement strand
CAGTGGGAACAAGACTAAAATTGCTATTGCTACGGCTCCTATAGTTACAAGCAGCCGTTTAATGGGTTCCTTTTTTGTAACTAGAACAATTTTATCAAATGGTACAGGACATTCCTTATATTCTAAATACTTTATCTTTTTACTCGATAAAAGTTCCGTGTAAATTTCTTTAGCTTCTTTATTTTGTTTTAACATGTCTTCAACTATTTCTGGATGTTTGCATTCACCATCAATATAAGATGAGAGAAGAATTTTTATTTTTTTATTCATCCTTGCCTCCGTAATATTTCCTGAAAATTTTACTGGCTTTATATAGCCTCGATTTAATAGTACCTATTGGTACTCCAAAAACGTTTGAAAGTTCTTTATAATTAAAGCCTTCTTTTTCCCTTAATATCAGTAGGAAAGAAAGTTTTTCCGGCATTTTTTTAAGAGTTTTTTCAATCGCTATCTTTTCTTCGATATCTTTATTCCTTGTTGCCATACAATTCTGATTTAAATCTACAAATGTATCTCGCCTGCTTACGTAATTCAAAAGATAATTGATTGAAACCCTGTATATCCATGCTTTAAAATTACCTCCATTAAATTTATTTATTACTCTGAATATTTTTATAAATATGTCCTGTGTGACATCGGATGAGTTTGCCGGGTTTTTTGTATAGTAAAGAGCGAGAGTGTATATTCTGTCTTTGAATTCCCTGTAAATTATTTCTTGGGAATTTCTATCTCCTGATTTCGCTTTCTTGATTACTAAATCGTTCATTTCGTTTTCTCTATTATTATAACACATAAAAGTGCCTTTTTGTTCATTTTATGAATTTTTTTATCAATAGTCAATTTTTGTACGAAAAAGATTATAACTTAAGTCTTTTTCTTGATAAAACAGTTACCCGAAAGGATTACTTTTCAGCAGAGATACCAATAATGCCATCGGGAGCATTTTTCTTCCGAAATCTTTATATACTTCTTTTCTATGCCCAACTTTATATACAGTAAGAATATTTTCTTGTTTGTTAAGAGAATAAATTATTCTCCAGCTGCCTTCTTGGTATCTGTAATACTGCGAATATTCTCCGGATAATTTTTTGCCCAGGGATTCAGGTTTTTTGTTTAAGTAAGTAGTTACTTTATTTATTATTCTTTCTTTTGTTTTTTTGTCTAAATTGGAAAGATCTTTTTCTACTCTTGAGTCCCAGAGTACTTTATATGCCAAGTTTCTCTTTTAGCTCCTCAGTGGTAAGATATTTTGCGTTTTTATCTCCGGCTCTTTGCAATCCCTCGCAAATATCTGTAAGTTCTTCAATATGCATTCTTACCGCTTCTCTGATGTTGAAACTCACGGTAGTATTAGTGGCTTTGGCAAGTTTTTGGAGTCGTTTCTCTAAATCTTTAGGCAATCTTACACTAATCATATTCCCTCCTCTTTGTATAACAATGTAATACATCATTATGTTTTTGTCAAGGGCTTTCCGGATATCCTATCCTCGTTTATTTTCTTTTGTTTTTTTTCTATACCTTATATCCTGTACCCTAAATAATAACCGCTGAGAAAAAAGATTAGCTACAGATTAGCAGGGATTGCCCAACTGCCCATCCCTAAATACTTTTTTGTTTTTAAACAACAAAGTAAATATTTTTTTATCAGTGTTTATCCGTGGCTAATTGTTTGGTGTTGTGGGTTTGGTTTTAAACAACATTATCCTTTTTTTCTCTGTGTCTCCCTGGCTCTGTGTTCTCGGTGCGTTTTCTTCTTCTCTGTGCTCTCTGTGGTAAAATATTGGGGGGTGTGGGTGGTTCCTTTCTTGACATAACTGTTTTTTTTCTTATACTAATTACAATTAAGTGAATGATTTAATAGGAGTAGAAAATGAGTAAAGAAAACGGAAAACTGATTGCGTATTGTGGATTATACTGCGGAGATTGTCACGGGTACACAGGAAAAATTCCCGACTTAGCAAGAGACCTTAGAAAAGAACTTAGAGCATGCAGGTATGATAAGTTCGCGGAATTTCTTGCCGCGACTGGCTTTGGTAAAGGTTTCAAAGATTATAAAAAATGTTATCAAGTTTTAGGATTTATGGTTAAATTTCGTTGTAAAAAGGGATGTAAAGATGGTGGAGGTCCTCCTTTCTGTAAAATGAGAAACTGCTGTCAGAAAAAAGGTTACCAGGGTTGTTGGGAATGCGAGGATTTCGAGACTTGTGAAAAACTTAATTTCTTGGTTCCTGTTCATGGGAATGCACATATAAAGAATCTTAATAATATCAAGAAAAAAGGAATTGAAGAATTTTTAAAAGGGAAAAGATATTGGTATACGGAAAGTACCAAATAATCGTGCAAAAGTTTAAGTTTAAAATTTTTTAAATTAAGGAGGTCACAGTGAAGACCCAAATAATTTTGTTTTGTTTGAGTGTTTTTTTAATTGGAAAAGTACTGGCGAAGGATATTTTACAAAAACC
>CAYYUB010000172.1:0-2600 GCA_964474855.1 uncultured bacterium | reverse complement strand
AAGAACCGATTTTATCGGAAAAAGATAAGAAGCTTCCATTACTTAGAAATGTGGAAGAAGAATTTTTGTGACAGGATTAGAAGCAAATCAGGAAGTCAAGCAGGGATTAAAGATTAGATGGAAAGCAAGGAGTAAAACAGGGATTAAGGGTAATGAATTGGAAAGATTTAAAGGTTTGGAATAAATCGCACGATTTAGTCAAGGAAACTTATAAGATTATATCTGCTTTTCCTAAAGAAGAAATGTATGGAGTAACCAGTCAAATGAAAAGAGCAGTCGTTTCGATTCCAACTAATATAGTAGAAGGATTTTCTAGAAATACTACAAAAGAATACATCCATTTTTTATTCAATTCTAGAGGATCCTTGGAAGAACTAAGGTATTTGTCTTTGCTATCTTCAGAATTGGGTTTTCTATCGAAAGAAGATTATGACTATATGGCAAAAAGTTGTGAAGGAATCAGCAAAATGTTAAATGCTCTCATAAAAAAACTCAGAGATAAAATCGAATGAAAAGAAAAAACTTAACCCTTAATCCTTATCACTCTAATCCCGAGAATTGTCCCAAAACAATTCTCGTAACGGGGGGGTGCGGCTTTATCGGGAGTAATTTTGTCCGTCACGAACTGAAGAACTATGATGATGTGGTGATCGTAAATCTGGATAAACTTACATACGCAGGCAATCTTGAAAATCTAAAAGATATCGAACAAAAATACGGTCTCTCTTCTTTAAACCTAAAACCTAAAACCCAAGACCGAAAACCTAATTTACGTTACCTTTTCGTTAAAGGAGACATCTGCGATAGAAACCTCGTAGATTCTATCTTCTCAGGAGAATATTTGAAGGATAAGGGGGTCAGGGGGGAGACTCATGACTCAAGACTCATGACTCCTGACACTGTTGTTAACTTTGCTGCGGAATCCCATGTGGATAGGAGCATTCTTGACGCTGTACCTTTTATAGATACAAATATAAAAGGTACTCAAGTATTACTGGAAGCCGCACGAATCCACTGGCAAAACCTGGGACCTGGTACCCGGGACCCGGTACCTAATGTTTTTCTACATATCTCCACAGATGAAGTTTACGGGTCTTTAGGAAAAACAGGTGAATTCACGGAAACTTCCCCTCTCCTGCCCAATAGTCCTTATTCCGCGAGTAAAGCCGCAGCAGATTTGCTTTGCCGTTCATATTATAAAGCATATAATCTTCCGATTATCCTTACACGGAGTTCAAATAATTATGGACCTTACCAATTCCCCGAGAAGTTAATACCCCTTATGATAAAAAATGCCCTGGAACGAAAAGAACTGCCTGTTTACGGGGAAGGTCTTAATGTAAGAGATTGGTTATACGTGGAAGACAATTGTCGTGCTATTGACCTCGTTCTTAGAAAAGGAAACATTGGCGAGATTTACAACATTGGCGGCGAAAACGAGATGAAAAATATCAAAGTAGTAAAACTTATCTGCAAAATCCTGGGTGAGAGTGGAAGGGTGAACTCGGAACACGGAACTCGGAACACGGAACTCAATAAACTTATCAAGTTCATCCCCGACCCTCGCGGCAAAGCCCATGACTTTAGATACGCTCTCGATTGTTCCAAAATAAAGAAAGACCTGGGCTGGAAGCCCGTCTCTAAGTTCGAAGAGGGACTCCGAAAAACAATTGATTGGTATTTAAGTAATCGGAATTGGGTCAAGAAAGTAGTAACCGGCGAATACCAGGAATACTACAAAAAAATATATACCTAACAACTATAAACCAATATAAATGTAAAACAAAACATTTATTCGATTACACGTCTCTCTACTGAAACTGTTTCCTAATGAACGATTTTATATAAAAACTTTAAGAGTTTATTATCTCAGCAATTATTACGCTAACTTCTTAACGTTTTCAGCCTTTCTTCCCTTGTTCCCTTCAACGATTTCGAACTCTACAGTATCACCCTCATTCAGTGTATCTGTACCGTCTATGAGTGATGATGCGTGAACAAATACATCGTCTTCGCCTACGACTTCAATAAAGCCGTAGTTTTTCCTCTGACTGAACCATTTTACTTTACCTTCTGGCATTTTTACTAAACCTCCTACTTTAATTTACTAACTAACTATTCAACCAAACTAATACAAGCTGTCAAAAAAACCCATCTAACTACTAAGGGGACACTTAAGTAGGTATCTATCACTAATGAATACCTTAATTTAAGAGGATCCCCTCTTTGTAGAAACTACATAAAGTAGAATACTACATTATAGATATAATTATACGCAGAAATTCATATTAGTCAACAGGGAATCTTCATTTTTTGAAAAATCCTATTTTTGCCCTCAACGGAAGGTTATTAGTCCAAAGTCAAAACTAAATCTCAACCTAAAATTGGAACCACAGATTACACAGATTAACACAAGATTACCCAACAACACCCCAATTTTTTATTTTCCGTTTTACCCTCCCAGCCTCCTAACATCCTAACGATATTTTTGAGTTGTTTTAGCTAAATTCTATATCCTAAATCCCAAATTCTAAACAATTAGTTTCGGTTCAGGAGATCGATGAAATCGATCGCGAGGGTGGACCAGCCGAAATTTCTCA
>CAYYUB010000171.1:0-2670 GCA_964474855.1 uncultured bacterium | reverse complement strand
CTATTATTAAAAATGGCGTTCAAATTGGGGAAAAAAATGAAATACATCCTTATGCAGTAATAGGGAATACCCCACAGGATAAAAGCCATAAAAACAAAACGGGCAAAGTAATTATCGGTGATTTAAACATAATCAGGGAATTTACAACAATTCATCTCCCTGTAGGAGAAGGAACAGAAACGAAAATCGGAAACAAAAATTACTTGATGGTATATTCTCACGTAGCGCATAACTGCAAAATAGGGAGCAACGTTCTGCTTGTAAACGGAGCAACTCTTGGAGGTTTCGTAGAAGTCGAAGATTTCGCTTATATATCAGCGTTCGTTCCGGTCCACCAGTGGGTTAAAATCGGAGCTTATTCAATAATAGGCGGGGGCTTCCGAATAATAAAAGACTTAGTTCCTTTTGCCATGGCAGCCGGTTCACCCTTGCGAGTCATTTCTTATAATTCCCGCGGTCTAAGAAGAAACGGATTTTCATCCGAACGAATAGGCGAAATAAAAAAAGCTTTTCACATACTATTTAGATCAAAACTTAACACAAAACAGGCAGTGGAAAAACTCGAAAATGATTTCAAAGGTAATAAAGATATAGAACGTATTATCAAATTCATCAATGAATCCAGAAGAGGAATAGTAAAATAGCTCCCGGCGGTCGCGTAAATTCAAAAATCAAATATAAAAATGGAAAAATACAAATCAAAAATTAAAGATGTGTTCAAAGAAAAGAAACAACAAATCACATGAATAACACAAATATCGTTTCTGTTTTTCTAGCCTGGGTGAAAGGGATAATTTTGCGTTTTTATTTGTCATTTTGCTTTTTAATTTTTAATATTTCATTTCCCAAAGAAACGAAACTAAATGAGATACTTTTTTAAAAAAAAGTTATAGGTATTACTTTAGGTTACTAATGCAATATATCAACACATTAATAGACCATACAAATTTAAAAATCAGCGCGAACGAAAAAGATATTAAAAAATTATGCCAGGAAGCTTTAAAATACAGTTTTAGAGGAGTCTGTGTGAATCCCGTGTGGCTTCCCTTGGTCTCTAACTACCTGAAAAACAAACCCATCAAAATAATCTCCGTCTGTGATTTTCCTTTAGGTTCTTCATTAACTTCCATTCGGGAAAAAGAAGCAGAGATAATAATTGAAAACGGAGCAGAAGAAGTGGATCTTGTGATGCAAATACCTCTCTTAAAAAGTAAAAAATATAAAGAAATCGAGAAAGACATTGAAGAAATTGCAAATATTGTACATCCGGACGGGTTACTTAAAGTTATAATAGAAGCCCCAATCCTATCCAGTAAAGAAATCTTATCCGCAATAAAAATTGTGGAAAGTGCCGGTGCTGACTTTATTAAATCCGGCACAGGCACAAACGGTCCGGTTACCACCGATCAAATAAAAAAAATAAAAAGTTCAACAAAACTCCCTATAAAAGCAGCCGGGGGGATAGAAAATACGGATAACGCTTTAGAACTCATAAAAGCCGGCGCCTCAGTTTTGGGAAGCTCAAGCTCGGTCGAAATAATCAAAGGGCCCACTATATGAAAAAAATATTTGGACTCGTTTTAAGCCTTTTAATCTCAATTCTTTTCTTATATCTGGCTTTCAAAAAAGTAAACACAAAAGAAATAGGGGAATCATTATTAAACGCAAATTTATTATACTTTGCTTTTGCGATTTTAATTACATTTTTTGCTTTTTTTCTACGTTCAATAAGATGGAAAATCCTTTTAAATCCTTTAAAAAAACTCTCCCTATCTATGGTTTTTAAAGCAACAATGATAGGGTTTATGTGCAACTATATTCTGCCTGTCAGAGCTGGCGAAGTTGTAAGGGCATACCTTATAGGTACAAGAGGAAATATTAGTAAGAGCGCTGCTTTCGCCACAATAATAGTGGAAAGAGTCCTGGATGTTTTTATGCTATCTTTTTTCACAGCCATTATTGTAATCTTCTTTCCTGTACCGGATTGGTTCAAAAGAACAGGAACTACAATTGTTATTTTGAATATTGTAATTTTTATTCTTCTTTTCATTATGCCCAAAAAAAAGTCCGTATTTCTTAAAATTATCGAAAAACCATTAACGATATTCGGAGAAAAAATAAAAGAAAAAGTGAAAGTACTTCTTTCCGCTTTCATAGAAGGATTGAATATTCTGGAAAATAGATCAAATTTCTTTATGGCAATGGTTTTATCTCTTGGGATATGGATCTCTACCGGTTTCCTTTTTTACGTTTTATTTTTTTCGTTCCCAATTCGCTTACCCGTATATGCAGCTTTTCTGGATATGATAATTCTTGCTTTCGGCATCATGATTCCCTCGACTTCCGGTTTTGTCGGAACATTCCAGTTTTTCGTAAAAGAGGGATTGGTGATTTTTAAGGTTGATCCAAACATGGCTTTGAGTTATTCTATACTACTTTACATTTCGCAATTTGGACTTGTCGTGGGAGTAGGGCTTATCTGCCTTTGGCTCTGGGGACTTAACTTTAAGAATCTAAAAGCTAACGTCTCTTCTTATAATATATTAGAGAAAAAACAAAAAGAATAGCCGTAAATATTAAGGTCTCAACCGCCCCACTATCCAAATTTTAACCACAAGATTTCACAAGATTAACCTAACGCGGCAAAGCCACTAAAATGTAAAAATCAAA
>CAYYUB010000170.1:0-2778 GCA_964474855.1 uncultured bacterium | reverse complement strand
AAATTTTTTTATTCGTGCTATTAGTGTGATTTGTTATTGGACTTAGGTTTTAGGTAAAAAATAACAAAAAATACAAGTGAATTCAAGAAGGAAAGTAAGTAATCTGGCGTAAATTATTGAAATGCCACGACTTATTTTGTCTTCAAAAAATTCCGAAAAAGGTTGACAATACCTCTTAACCTTATTATTATATAATAAAATATGGGCGATTAGCTCAGGGGTTAGAGCGTTTGCGTGACATGCAAAAGGTCAGTGGTTCAATTCCACTATCGCCCAGTGTTTAAAAAAAAAGAAAAAGATTAGGTTCTTATATATAATATAAATAAATGAAAATAAAGATAAAACTTTATATAGATAAAGAGTATTCTGTTTTAGAAGTAGAAAAAGGTATAGCTTTAAAACAAATATTAAAGGATAGAAATCCCTCTATTTTTAATAAATTTGCAGGAGCTGTGAAAGATGATAATTTCATAGACTTTCATACTCCCTTGAATAAAGGAGGGGAATTCAGATTAATCCCTTATAATGATAAAATGGCATACTCTGCTTACTGGCACACGACTTCGCATATAATGGCTCAAGCCGTTAAGCAATTGCATGTCGTTAACTTAACAATAGGACCGGCAATTGAAGAGGGATTCTATTACGATATGGAAAAGGAAACACCTTTTTCAGAAGAAGATTTAAAAAAGATATCCGACGAGATGAAAAAAATAATAAAAAACGATTTTCCTATTGAATATAAGGAAATAAACAAAAAAGAAGCCAAAAAGCTTTTCTCGAATAATAAGTTCAAACTTGAACTTATCGATGAAATTGAAGATGATTTTGTATCTATTTATTCCCATGGTGAATTCACAGACCTTTGCAGAGGCCCTCACCTATATTCAACTGGAAAGGTTAAAGCCTTTAAATTATTATCAGTTTCCGCCTCCTACTGGAGAGGAGACGAAAAAAGAGAGAGTCTTCAGCGTATCTACGGCATATCTTATCCTGATAAAAAGATGCTTAATGATTACATACGCCGATACGAAGAGGCAAAAGAAAGGGATCACAGGAAACTCGGAAAACAATTAGATTTATTCAATATTTATGAAGAAATTGGAGCTGGACTCGTATTATGGCACCCCAATGGAACGATTATTCGTGAAGAAATGGAGAGCTTCTGGAAGAAAGAACATTTAAAGAGAGATTACAAACTTGTCAGAACTCCACATATAGCAAAAGCTGATCTATGGAAGACTTCCGGACACTTTGATTTTTACCTCGAAAACATGTATACTTTCAAAAGAAACGATGAAGAATATGTAGTAAAACCCATGAATTGCCCTTATCATATTTTGATTTACAAAAAACAAACAAGAAGTTATCGTGATCTTCCGATAAGATTCGCGGAATTGGGAACAGTTTACCGATATGAACGCTCAGGGGTCCTCCATGGAATGCTAAGAGTCAGAGGATTCACTCAGGATGACGCGCATATTTTTTGCAGCGAAGATCAGGTTGAAAAAGAAATTGGGAACGTGTTTGACTTTGCTATGGAAGTAATCAAAACTTTTGGTTATAAGGATTTCCAAATCCTACTTTCTGTCCGTGATCCTGCTCACAAAGAAAAATACGCCGGAAGTGATAAAGAATGGGAAAACGCTGAATCCGCTTTAGTTTCAACTCTTAAAGAAAGAAATATAAAATACAGAAGAGAAGAAGGGGAAGCTGTATTCTATGGCCCTAAAATCGATATAAAAATCAAAGATGCCATAGGAAGAAGCTGGCAAGGTCCTACCATTCAATTCGATTTTAATCTTCCGCGTAGATTCAAGGCTACTTATATAGGAGAAGATGCCCAAGAACACATGGTATATATGATACATAGAGCTCTTTTCGGTTCATTTGAACGGTTTGTAGGAGGCTTAATAGAACATTACAACGGCAATTTTCCAACCTGGCTCGCTCCAACTCAAGCTATATTATTACCCATTACTAACGAACAAATTAATTTCTCGGAACAAGTTCTTAAGACCTTAAAAGACAACGATATAAGAGCAGAATTAGATGGTCGAAACGAAAAACTTTCCAGGAAGATCCGGGACGCGGAAACCCAAAAAATTCCTTATATGTTTATAATTGGCAACAAAGAAACCGGATCAAAAACAGTATCAGTTAGAAATCACAAGGACGGCGACATTGGTAATTTTAAGATAGAAGATATTTTATCAAAAATTAAAGAAGAAATAAAACAGAGGAGGTAAGTCATTTCAAAAGGCGACAAAAGATACGTTAATCACAAAATCCAAGCAAAGAGTGTAAGACTTATTGATGATGATGGAAACAATAAAGGGGTTAAAGATACAAAAGAAGCAATTGCAGAAGCGAAAGCCAAAGGGTATGACCTTGTTCTTGTTGCATCGAGTGAAGACCCACCGGTTTGCAAATTCATGGATTACGGCAAGTATCTTTACAGACAAAACAAAAAACACAGAAAAGAACGTCAAAGGCAAAAACACACTCTAAAAGAAATGAAATTCTATCCCAAAATTGAAGCTCATGATTACGAAACTAAACTCAGACATATTAAAAGGTTTCTTAATGAGCATAATCCGGTACGAATTCAAATCTGGATGAGGGGAAGAGAAAAAGTTCACCCTGAACTTGCGGAAAAACTGGCAAAAAGAATACTCAAAGACACTGGGGATATTGCAAAACTACAGGGAGAACTAAAACCAATAAATCATAGAGTTCAATTTCAACTTATGCCAATAGGAGGAAACATTGCCCAAA
>CAYYUB010000169.1:0-2792 GCA_964474855.1 uncultured bacterium | reverse complement strand
GAAACTCCACCAATTTTTTCAACAGTTAACATCAATCCTCCATTAAAAATTAGGATACACAAAATAACTTTGTTGTCAAGAGCCGCTTTCCCACCCCACCCCCATCTTCCCCCACGCTATCCGCTGTCCGCTTTTCGCTGAAACCAACACAACCCCAAAAAATTTTCACCACAGAGAACACAGAGAAAAAACACACAGAGAGCAAAGAGTACAGAGCCACAACCACCCCTAACCCCAAATTTAGCCACGGATTTACACAGATTTTTTTGTTTTTCCCTCTCCAACCATTCAACTACTCAACAATTCAACTGATCCGGAGGATCTAATCAATTGGAGATTCTACCCTAACGACACATAATATCAATACTTTGGAGTACCTCCCAGTCCTATAATCAGAGTTCGGACTGCTTCTGCATCACCATGGGTATTGCCAACCATGGCTAAATACTGGTTATAATCATCAATAGCCTGCATTTTTTTACCTAGTTCTTCATAAGCTCTTCCACGGAATTTATATATCTGATCATAATCTATTTTCCACTTGATAGCCTGCGTAAAATCATTTATCGCAAGTTGATATTCCTCTAAGAAGAAGTAGGTTGTTCCTCGCTTGAAATATGCCTCAGCATAGTCTGGTTTTAGCCTGATAACCAGTGTAAAATCCTCTATCGCAAATTGATATTCCTCCGATAGGAAATAAGCAATCCCCCGTTTGTAATATAATATATAATCATCCGGGTCCAGTCCAATAGCCTGTGTATAAGCTTCGACCGCTTGATTATATTGTTTAGCTTTAGCAAAATTATTTCCCCGTTCAACCCATTCGACAGATGATGCCGTTCTCTTAGATGGTGAAGAATAAAATATTGACCATAACTCATATCCAATTCCAGCAATTATGATCAGATAAAGAATAAGTTTAAAAAGCCCAACGGCTAGAGTGGCCTCCTTCTCATTTTCCGTCAATTCTTCTAAGGATTTGCTATGTAGTTTTGATAAATCCGGATTAATGTTCAAATATTTCCAGAGATTACGTCCTTTCTTCACAAAATATAATCCTAGACAGCTTCCCAGAATGAATATTATTATATCTAATATTATATGTAGAAGAAATATTGTGTTAAAAGAAGAGATATCTGTAAACGGAATAATCAAAAAGGAAATGGAAAATGCAATGATGCATAAACCTAAAATAATTAAAAATATCGATGCAACTCGGTTAAACATAAAAGCTCCAAAGGAATGATCTGGGCAAATCAATTAATTCTGAGGTAAATCGAGAATATGGTATAGAGACCAGGTTGAGAATATAATTACAATTTTTAGCAATTTCATCTTTACCTTTTATTACAAAATAGCATTTTGAACATTCTTTTATGTTTGTTGAAATCATTTTTATATCTTTTTTCTTTCTCTGGTATATATGCTCTAAAGAGTACATATAAAATAGTTTACAGTTACTCATATAAATAATAAAAAAGTCATGTTAAGCCATATAAACCGATTTCATTATATATAAAAATGGTACGAAAAAAAGGGTAAATGTCAAGTATAAAATCTCACACAGAGATATTACACTGACAGCTTACCGCTATCGGCTTTCCGCTAAACCCAACACAACCCCTCAAATTTTAACTACAAGATTACCACATCACAGATAAAACTAAGAGAAACAATAAATCACACAAATAACACGAATAAAGAAAAAATTTTGTTTGTTTTAACTACTCACTACTCTCTACTCACTACTTACTATTCTCCTTTCACTTCTTCACAACTTCCCACACCCTCGAGGTTTTGTTTCCCTGTCTATCACTTAATGAAAGATTTAATTTGTGTTTGCCTTTTGAGATTTCTTCCGGATGTTCAAAAATCAATCTTTTTTTCTGAGGGTCGTATCTGAAAACAGTTTGTTTGCCATCAACAAGAGTTTGAATAGATGAAAAATCGACTCCAGATAGAGAATCCCAGACATTGATACGCAAAGGAGTTCTGGAGGAAAAATATTTTCTACTTAAAGAAACTACGGGCGGAATTGTATCTTCTAATACTCCGAAAACCCCCAGATGATCTATAAAATCCACCAGATATTCCCCTTCTCTTCTTGATGAACAAAAACTCCACCCATAACTATTTTTTTCGTATAAAGAATAGAATTTTCCCCCTTTTGGAACTTTTATTTTAATTTTAACTTTTTTCTTAAAGGGTATGGGCGGCTCCCAGCTCCAGGTAACCGTCTCACCCGAGTTTACTCTAACTGCTATGAGCTTTGAGTTGATTTTATCTCCCTTATTTAAAATTAGCTGACACTTACCATCAGGAGATTTCAAATTTGTAAATTGTTTCTTCGTAAAATTCCATATAGCCAAAGAATCACCGGACTGTAGAAACACCTTGGTTTTATTTAAATCATACCATTTATTAGATACTTTAAACCCATAGGTTTCAAAATTTACTCTATCACTATCCGAATCTTTTATTTTAATTTTTTCCTTTCCTTTTAAATCTAACAACTTAATAACCAACCAGCTCATATTCTCGGACCCATCATACACTTCGACAGTATAATACCCCCTATCCTCGCCGGTTATAACCCCATCTCCCCCCTCAAAGAAAGGTAATCCATTACCGGGAATAGTAAATAATCTTTTAAATTTCCTCCCTGTTTTCATTCTGTATTCAAAATCATACATAAACCTTGAATCTTTATAATTCGAGTAGGAAAATCTATCTATATATTCCCTTCTTATTAACAATTCATTTTTATATAACTTGCTTTCTTTGAATCCAAG
>CAYYUB010000168.1:0-2812 GCA_964474855.1 uncultured bacterium | reverse complement strand
AAAATTCATTTATATTAAAACCCAGATAACACAAAATTTTTATATTTATTATGAGGGGTAAATTTGAAATTAACAGTAGTGATACCGGTTTATAACGAAAAAAATACGATTCAAGAAGTCATCGAAAAAGTCAAACAGTCTCCCGTGGAAAAGGAAATCATTATCATTGATGATGGATCAAACGACGGAACAAAAGAATTATTGAATAATATAGTAAAAGAAGGACACAATAATATTAATATAAAAGTCATACACTACCAGAAAAATGTGGGAAAAGGAAAGGCAATCAAAAAAGGGTTTTCATTGGCAAAAGGCGATTATGTAATAATTCAGGACGCCGATCTCGAGTATGATCCGGATGAATATCCGAAACTACTTAAACCCCTATTAAATAAAGAAACAGATGTTGTCTTCGGTTCAAGACTTCTTAATAAAACATACAAAGGCAAATGGTTATTACATATAGGAAGAGTTTCAATTACCTGGGTAGCAAATATTCTATTCAGAAGTAACTTGACTGATGCTTACACCTGCTATAAATTACTTCCAAATGAGTTCGTTAAGGATCTAAACATAACCGCAAATGGCTTTGAGTTAGAAGCTGAACTTACAGCCAAAATACTTCTCGCAGAAAAGAGGATAAAGGAAGTACCCATAAGTTACAATCCCCGTTCCAAAGAAGCCGGAAAAAAGATTACATGGAAAGACTGGTTTGGAGGTGTTAGAATGTTCTTTGTTTTGAGATTTAAGAACAATTGATTAAGATAAAAAAGAAATTTTATTTAGCTTTACTATTATTTAATAATTCTTTTTCTGAAAGAAACATGTTAAACACCGAACAGGAACGACAGTACTTTGGCAAAAGTCCAGAAGATATGGCCACTGCTAAGAACTATTACAAATGGATTATTTTAAAAAAATCAAAGCACAATTTCTTTAAATAAAGTTTATATAAAAGGAGAAAAACTATGCAACTTAACATAAAAGATAGATGTGAAGCGTGTGGGCACCCTATGAGGTGCTGGGACATAAGTCCAAACTGTACTTTGTTAAAGTGTCCGAAATGCTATCATATAAAGCGTAATCTTAAACAATGTAATGCCCACGCACGGGAACACGCTTGGGGGGGCAGTAAATTCTATGACAAAATAAGAAGTAATTTAACTATTAGAAGATTAAACAGATTCATCAGATTAATTCCTAACAATAAACAACTAAGTATCTTAGAGATCGGTTTTGGTAGCGGAAATCTACTCCTAAAATTCCTCGAAAAAGGATACAAAGTTCACGGAATAGAAGCAGAATATTTACAAATAGATATATGTAAACCTGTAAAAAAGTACGGGACTCTCTATTTTGGCAAAGCTGAGGATATACAATTGGCAAAAGAAAAATTCGACTTGATATACGGCATTCACGTAATTGAGCATCTTGATGACCCTATAGTTATTTTCAAAAAGTGTTATAGCGCCCTAAAGAAGGGGGGCGGTTTATACTTCATCACTCCTAATAGCATATCCGGAGGGTTGACTATTTTTAGAGATAAATGGTGGAATCTTGAGGATCCAACTCATATAAGATTTTTTTCCCCTCAATCCATAAATATCATGTTAAATAGAGCAGGATTCAGAGAAATAGAAACAAGAATCCCCTTATGGGACAGTTTAACTCTTGAGATTAACAGTTTCTTTAGACTTTTTAAACAAAAATCAAAGAGCCATGGAATCATGAGCAATAATTCAATATATTTATTAAATACTATAATTTTCCCATTCGCTCTTGCCACTCGCATGATTTATCCGACAATTTCTCCGAGCTTAGAAGTAACAGCAAGGAAACCTTTATAATAATATTTTTTAAACGCCGTCCGAAAGCAAGTTTGCAGTTTATTTATACTGACATAAGAGGTAGGATTTTAATTGATCGGACTAAATCCGTATAATTTCTTGACTTACTTTAATACAATTCACTTTTAACTTTCAATAAATTAAATTCAATATCCACCCAACGAAAAGAGCAGAAGAAACCATTATTATTGAAGCCTTAAGCGTATCCCAGAATCTCAATTCTTTAAACAGTACAACAAAGGTCGCAATACATGGAAAGTACATGGTAAGAACAACGGAAGCGGTTATTAGTTGCCCCATGGATAATCCCAGAGGCGCGAGCATACCTATCGCCACATCTTTACGCAGAAAACCGATAAACAGGGCAGCTATAGCCTCTGCGGGAAGACCCAGAATTTTGGTAAGTAATGGGCCAAAAATTCTCGATATGAAATCTATAAAACCCAAAATATAAAACAAATTTACGATTAAAACACCGATTAAGACAAACGGAAGTGCTTCTTTAAGGAACCAGCTCACCCTGAGCCAAACTTTCTTAAGCAAACCTTTAAAATAAGGAATTCTGTACGGCGGTATTTCGGTAAATATCTCAGGGCTATCCCCGGAAACGAATCTGGACATTGTTTTACCTATAATAATCCATACTAAAAACAATGTTATAAAAACCGGAGCAATTCCTCTAATCCCATATTTACCTAACAAACCAAATATCATCGCGATTTGAGCCATGCAGGGAATAGAAATTGACATAACTGTCGCAGCTATAAGTCTTTCTCTTCGCGTTTCCATTATCCTTGTTGCCAGAACACCCGGCACATTGCAACCGAAAGCAAGTAACATAGGCACAATACCCATTCCATGAATACCGATCTGGTGCATAAAACGATCCATAAGTACCGCAAGTCGGGGTAGATATCCCGTATCTTCAAGAATCGAAAGAACAAAATAGAAACTGATAATATAGG
>CAYYUB010000167.1:0-2842 GCA_964474855.1 uncultured bacterium | reverse complement strand
CGTAGGGATTATCATTCAATAAATGTCCGAGATTATACATTTCTTTGATGTTCTTACGAAACTTAAAACTCTTTAAAAATGCCTGACTTTGTTTCTTTATAAGTCTTAAGTCACGCGATTTTTTGAAGAATATTGCCCAGGACGAGATTGAAAAAAAGACCAGAACAACCATTATAATTTGGGCCACAAGCCCAGATTCAATAAAAACCCTGAAGATGTTCATTGATTCAACCTGTTCTTTGCCAGTATTGCCTCGGGTGAATTAGGAAATTCTTTTATCACCCTATTGAAGTACTTTCTCGCAACCTTTAATTCCTTTGCTTCCTCATATATGATACCGGTTTTATATAGTGCGATGGGTTTTTTATTGCTCTCGGGATATCCGTTTATCAATTCATTGAATATATTAACCGCATCCTGTCTTTTACCCATCGCATAGCAGCACTCACCAATCCAGTACAGGGCATTGTCAGAAAGAGGAGATTCAGGAGCAATTTTTATATAAGATCTGAAACCATCGATTGATTCGTTATAATTGCCCTTAACATAATTCAGATAGGCTGACTCATATATCATCCTTGCTTCAGGACTAACCGAAGAGACCTCGAAGGAATCAGCAACTGCCTTTTTCCCTTTTGCCAACTTTTCATTCATCCGCGTCAACTGTAATTCGGATTCACTCAATCTTGTATTCAGCATCTCTATCTTCTCAGCCATTTCCTCGGTTTTGGTGTATAAATCTACACGCAATTGAGTCATCTCCTTCGACTGCTTTGTGGTGTAGTATCTTAGACTATCAAGTTGCCAGTTGAAGTTATTGTACCGCTGACGGTTGAAACAACCCCCAAGCATTAGAAACAAAAATATACCAACGAAAAGCAATTTTAGTTGCTTACGCATTATGTGTTTTTTAGTGTATGGAGTTTTTTTATTTTACTACAAACTCACATCGACGATTTCTTTCGAGATCGCTCGCATCAAGCGGTTGCTCCTCTCCATAACTCACGGTTGAGAGACGATCAAGTGAAATACCGAGTCCTGAAAGATAATCAAGGGCGGATTTTGCCCTTCTTTCGCCGAGTGCCATATTGTATTCCGAAGTACCGATTTCACAACAATGACCCTCAATAACCACATTTGCTTCCGAATACAGTTCAAGCATCTCACCATTCGACTCTAGAATTTCTGCGGCATCAGATCGGATATCGGACTTGTCAAAATCAAAGAATATCCGGTTCAAGATAAGCTCCGGCTTTTCAGGTTCAACCACCGTAGTTGTGTCTTCAACAACTTCCGGTTCTTCGGCTACTTCTTCTTCCACCATCGGCTGACTAGCACAACCAAAGAACAAAACAACAATCAACAGTACTGGTAAAAATAGTTTTAAATAACGCATCCTTGCCTCCTTTTTTTTTAAATGATAACTAAAAACTTACGATTGTCAAGCACCTATCTTGATTATTATAATTTCTCAATAGCAATTTATCTTTTTTTTAAAAATTCCTTATAAACCTTTAACAGAAGTTCGTACCCTTCCTCAATAGCCATAGGAATAACTTTTGTCTCACCAATTACAGGCATAAAGTTTGTATCACCACTCCACCTCGGAACAAGATGATAATGAAGATGGTCTTCAAAACCCGCGCCCGCAATCCTGCCAAGATTCATTCCGATATTAAAACCATCCGGATTCATTGCTCTTTTTATAACCTTCTGCCACTTTTGAAGTAATTTAGACATTTCAAGCATCTCATCTACACTCAATTCCTTAAAATCCCCTGTATGTTTATAAGGGGCAACCATTATATGGCCGTTGTTATAAGGGTATATATTCATTATTACAAAAGAAAATCCCCCTCGGAAAAGAACTCTTGACTTTCTATCATCATCGGATGCGGCGGCCCCACAGAAAACGCAACCCTCAGAATCCGGATTGCTTACATATTTATACCGCCAGGGAGCGTATATTCTTTTCATCAGAAAAGGGATTGCTGTGTTACTACTTTAGCGGGTTTTTTTTCTGGAATTAAAATCTGCCCGTAAACACCATCATAACCCGGGCGTATCTCTACGTTCTCCTCTCTAACTCTAATAACCGACTGCCCTATTCTCTCCTCTGTAGAAGCAAGTAAATCTTTTTCGGGCAAATCAAGTAATATTCTGAATTCGTTACCGAAATAAGTAGTCAGTTTCCTGTAGGTATCTTCTACCGCCCGTGTTTTTTTACCTACTCCGAGAGAGTCCGCGATTATTTCCCTAAGAGGAATAAGTCTCTTATAACCAACTCTTCCTTCACTTTTTGCCTCTTCCCGATCCGCAAGATCACAAATACGGTGAAGCACTCCCAGAGTTAAAGGTCTGCCGCACTCCGGGCAAATATTATTATGTTTTTTTGAATCGGTGGGATGAAAAGTCACGTTACATTTTCTATGTCCGTCGTAATGATATTTACCCTCTTCAGGAAAAAATTCTACCGTATAATCAAACACACCAGTATCCTGATTTTTTAGAACGTCTAAAAGAATAGGATAATCAATTACCTGTTTAAAACAATTAGCTTCTCTTCCTATATTGGGGGGTGAATGCGCGTCAGAATTTGAAATTAGTGTTATCTCATCGAGAGAAGACAAAAGCCAATTCATAGGAGGGTCAGAGGAAAGCCCCGTTTCTATAGCATAAATCTTTTCACTGTAATCTCCGAACGCATCATTAATGGAATCGAACCCCGATTGAGAACCGAAAAGCCCAAACCAGGGAGTCCAGAGATGGGCTGGAATCAAAAGCGCGTCTTCATATATGGAGAAAAGGGTTTCAGCAAGATCGCGTAAGCTAAAAGAGAGTA
>CAYYUB010000166.1:0-2844 GCA_964474855.1 uncultured bacterium | reverse complement strand
ATTCAGTGATTGATAGTGTTGAGATGGGAGGTAATCCCAGCGCAGTTGCCGTAAACCCGGAGACAAACCGGATATATGCGGCAGTACAAAACAACATTGATGTAATTGACGGTACCACTAATTCAGTGATTGATAGTGTTGAAATTGGAGATTATACCGAGGAAATTGCAGTGAACCCGGCGATAAACCGTATATATGCGGCAAGTAGCGGTAGCAACATTATTAGTATAATTGATGGGGCAGCTGATTCAGTGATTGTAACCGTTGAGGTTGGAGATAGACCTGAGGGAATTGCCGTAAATCCGCAGACAAACCGTATATATGTTAGTTGCTATGATGACGGAACAGTTTGGGTTCTTCAAGATGAAGGGGCAGGAATAGAAGATTTTAACCACAATCCTCAGTTTTTAAGTTTCAATATTTTCCCCAATCCTTTCAGCACGGGGACAGAATTTGTTTTTAGTCTGCCGGATGGAAGCCAAAAAGGAAATGTTAAATTTTTCATCTATGATGTAAGCGGAAGAGAAGTTAAATCCTTTTCTTTAGACAATAAACAATCTTCTTCATCTACTATATCCTGGGATGGGCGGGATAATTTTGGTAAGAAACTTGGCTCAGGCATATATTTTGGGGTACTAAAGTTAACGGATGATAAACTGGCTAAGAAAATGGTTATGATTCGGTAGATGCTAAGTAGATTCTGTGAAGCTAAGTTAAGTTATTGAATTGTTAAATAGTAAAAACAAAAAAATTGAGTGTATTTATAGTTAAATATACAAATTTAATTGGTGTGGTTGGGTTTCGTGTTTTTTGTGTGTTTCGTGGTTAAATATACTAGTTTTTTCTTTGTGTCTCCGTATCTCAGTGTGAGATTAATTTTGTGGTTGTGTGGTGGGGTTTAAACAAACATAATAGAAAACAGGTGGGTGTGGTGTGGCTCTGTGTTCTTTGTGTCTCTGTGTGATAATATGTTTTTTTGGTTGGGATTTAGGGGAAAACAAAAAAGAGACTCTGTGCTCTCTGCGGCTTTGCGGTTGATCTTAAAGTTAGTGTGTTGGGAGGTTGATAAGTTAGGTTTGCCCCTTTAATTACACTGGATTAAGCCGTTTGCTATCCATATTTTTCTCTTAATAGAACAGCCACATATTCCGAACGTGATTCTGAGGTTATTGGTTTATTGTTTTGTAAACACCATTTTTTTAACTCTGCTATATCAATATTGATTTTTTCAGGGACGTGCCCACTTTTCTTGATTTCTTTTATTAATTTTTCCATGTCTTTTTTCCAATTATCATATGTCTCATCAATTTTGCTGTCAGAATCAGCGGTAATCTTCTTCAATTTTTCCCACTGTTCTTTTGTATACCAGGCTACACCTATTTTTAGTTCCTCTTTTTTTATTATAATCCTCCGTTATGATATTTAAATATAATACATTTAACTCCTAATTCTTATGCTGTTTTCCTCAACTATCCACAATTGCTTTTCAGGCTGTTCTTTCCGTAATATTGAAAGTATACGCTCAATCGTTTTTAGTACGTGCGCTTTGTCTTGCCGTTTCAGGCGTAATACAATCAAACCAAAGGATTCCCCTGGAGGATAACTGCGTATATTAGCAAAATCTTTGTCCATAGTTATCAAAGCACGACCTTCTTTATTGCATACTTTAGCTATATTTTTATCGGTAGTTCCCACAAGATTTTGGTCCCAAACTGTAACCGCGTCATAACCCTCATTTCTTATCAACTCTGCGGCTTCGACAGGTAAATTTTCATCGACTTTAAATTTCATTAAAGTTTTTTATACAGGTAAGTCAACCACTTTTTCACGAGCGAGTTCTGCTGCGTAGGTGATGGCAGCTTGAATTGCATCGTGGGTTAGTGCCGGATAACTTTGAATAATCTCATCAGGAGTAAGACCGGCAGCCAAATTATCCAAGACAACTGATACCATAATACGAGTACCCTTGATACAAGCCTGACCATGACAAACATTTGGGTTAACCGTGATATAATCTTGCCAATTCATAGTCTACCTCCTTAATTTTTCTGTCTTTCATAATTATTAGTAAGTTACATAAATTTCATTACTATGTCAAGAGAGACTTCTAAAATTTGATGGTTTTTCCACCTCTTCTAAACCCTCTTAGTATAATTATCATCAAATACATGCGTTGGAAAATATTATAATTTCTTTGTTTTAGGTAATTGGCTTATTCTATCAATTTTAAACTGAAGCAAGACAGCTTAACTGACCACATATCAACAGTTAAATTTTTTGTATCTCAGTGTGAGATTAATTTTGGGGTTGCGTGGTGGGGTTTAAACAAACATAATAGAAAACAGGTGGGTGTGGGGTGGCTTTGTGCCTCTGTGTCTTTGTGTGATAATATTTTTTGGTTGGGATTTGGGATAAAACAAAAAAGAAACTCTGTGTCCTCTGTGGTTAGATTAGGATTTAGAGAGTGGGGATTGGGATTTAGTAAAAAAATAAATAAAGGGGTGGTTGGGTAATCTTGTGTTAATCTGTGGAATCTTGTGGTTAAATAGTTTTAAAATATGCAGAATATAAAAATAATAGTAGAATATGACGGAACAGACTTTTTCGGCTGGCAGGTTCAGCCCGGTAAACGAACCGTTCAGGGCGAATTGGAAAAAGCGCTCAAAACAATTTTCAATAAGAAAATCAGAATAACAGGTTCGGGCAGAACCGATACGGGGGTTCATGCTCTCGGACAGGTTGCTTCCTTTGCTTGTCCTTCCAAAATTTCTCCCAAAGAATTGAAAAAGGCAATAAACGGGAATATCTCACATGATGTTTTTGTGAAGGAATGCAAAAGAGTAC
>CAYYUB010000165.1:0-2859 GCA_964474855.1 uncultured bacterium | reverse complement strand
GAAAAAAAATCAAAAGAAGCAAAACAATGTCTGCCATAGAAATTACCGGAAAGGTACTTTTACGTTTAAATCTCGATTCCAATCTCATTTTCTTACTCCATAAATGAAGATATTTCGAAAGTAACCCTGTTGATATCCTTGAGTATTCCGTTCATCCTGTCGGAAAGAGCGTTATATATCAGAAGAAAGAGAATACCGACCGCCAGTCCTGCGGCGGTAGTTACAAGGGCTTCCCATATTCCGCCTGCAAGACGGGAAGGGTTAACTCCCCCGCCGAGTACTTCTATTTGCATAAAAGCTTTTATCATACCAAGAACGGTACCGAAAAAGCCAAGCATTGGCGCGATAGAGCCCATAGATGCTACAATCCCGAGACCATTTTCCAGGTTTTTTAATTCAGCGGTAGCACTTGCATTCATTGCTTCTTTTTTCCCGGAGATGATCCCCTTAGCCATTACTCTTGTGACAGGGGTGTCGTGCCCGTGTATTTCCCTAAGCGCTTCTTCAGGACTTCTTTCTTTTAACCAGGCGGAAACTCTTTTCAATAAATCATCTGTGGGAGTCTGACTCCTCCGGTAATATATAAAACGATCTATAGCAAAGTAAAGGCCTACAAACAAAGTAATGCCCACAAAAACCATCGTCCACCCACCTTTAGCAAGAATCGACATTAAACTCATTTGACCTCCTTTCAGTCTTTTCTATTTTATGTAATAATGCTTGCAATGTCAAGGAGGAATACTTGTTAGCCATTAGGTTAAAGCGATTGCCGCCGACGGCTGACGGCAGAAACAAACAAAAAAAGCAAAAAACATTCGTGCTATTTGTGTAATTTGTTGTTTCTTTCTTTTGTTGGTTCGCTAGGCCGTCGGGTGGTTGGGTGGTTAATAAAATCCTTAAAATCTGCGTTTATCTGCGTCCAATTGTTGGGTGGGGTGAAGGGATTCTGTATTCTGACTTCTGGCTTCTGACTTCTATGTCATATTTTTACAGTAATATTACTTGACACCTTGAATTTTTTCTATATAATTGTATAATGTTTTATGAGATTTGTAGTTGCAATTGATGGAACTTCTGGATCGGGCAAGACAACAACAGCGAGAAAAGTTTCAGAGCTATTGGGTTGGTTATACCTTGATACCGGAGCGACTTATAGAGCAGTAGCTCATTTCGTTTTAGGACGAGGTATAGATCCCAATGATGGAGGTAAGGTTACCCATATTTTAGATGAATTGAATATAGAAATTAAAAAGATAGACGGTGAGCAGAGAACGATTGTTAACGGTGAAGATGTTAGTGATAAATTGCGTACTGATAAAGTCAATAAAGCTGTTACTCCTGTTTCTAAGACAAAAGAAGTGAGAAAATACTTGGTAAGTATTCAAAGAAAAATAGTTGATGACAATAATGCGATAGTTGAAGGTAGAGATATCGGGACTGTTGTTTTTCCTGATGCGGATATAAAGTTTTACATGGACGCGGATATAAATATTAGGGCGGAAAGAAGAAATCAACAGGATAGCAAGGGTGATCTGGAAAAAGTAAAAAAAGAGCTAAAAAGAAGAGACTATCATGATTCGACAAGGAAGGAGAGCCCACTTAAAAAATCTGCTGACGCGTATTTACTTGATACAAGTTCGCTGAGTATTGATGAGCAGGTGGATATTGTGATCTCCGAAATAAAAAAGCTTAATGAAGGCGTCGATTCCTTATAAAATAGGTCATTTTTTCTTTTCTAGGTTTTACAGAATCTTTGGCCTTAAAATAGAGGGAGTTAATAATGTCCCAGCTAATGGAGGAGTTATTATTGCTTCGAATCATCGTTCCAATTATGACCCTCCTCTTGTAGGATCTTGTATTGGTTTCCGGTTTATTACTTTTCTGGCTAAGAAAGAGCTTTTTATTAATAAAGCTGTTTCCTGGGTTTTAAGGAGTGTATGTGCTATACCGGTTAATACGGAGAATCCGGGGATCAAATCTATGAGAACTTTTGTTAATCTCTTGAAGGAAAATAAAGCTATAATAATGTTCCCTGAGGGAAGCAGATCAAAAACGAATGAATTTCTTCCCGGCCAGCCGGGAGTCGGATATCTTTCTATTAAGGCAAAAGCACCGGTTATTCCGGTTTTAATTACGGGAACTCACGAATCAATGCTAAAACATTTCTTGCGTCAGACTCCGCTTTCTGTAAAATTTGGTAGTCCTATTTACCCTGAGTATGAACGACCCACAGTGGAAAATGCTCGAAAATTGACAGAAAAAATTATGGAAAAAATAAAAGGTTTATCTTGATGGAAATCAAACTTGCGAGAAATATGGGTTTCTGCTTTGGTGTGAAGAGAGCAATAGGAATAGCGCATCAAGTTAGGCGAGAAACAGAAGAGAAAGTATGGACTCTTGGTCATATAATACATAATCCTCAGGTGGTGGAAAAATTGGAAGAAGAGGGTATTGTTCCTGCCGAAGATCTGTCCGAGATCGATTCCGGATATGTTATTATTCGATCACACGGCGTTCACCCGGAGATTTTAAAGAAAATAAGAGAGAAAAAGCTTAAAGAAATAAATGCAACTTGTCCACTTGTAAAGAAAGCACAGGAAAGAGCGAAACAGCTTGTTTTAGAAGGGTACGAAACTTATGTTATAGGTGAAAAGGAACATCCTGAAGTGGTTAGTATTGTGGGGGAAACAGGGGGGAAGGTTCGCGTAATCGATTCTGTTAAAGAATTGAAAATAACAGATAGTAAAGTAGGACTGGTTGTACAAACAACGCAATCTCAGGATACTCTCCGGAAAGTTGTTGGCTATCTTTTGCCTAAGGTTCTGGAAATTAAGGTTTTTAATACAATTTGTGATGTTA
>CAYYUB010000164.1:0-2900 GCA_964474855.1 uncultured bacterium | reverse complement strand
CGTCAACGTTTTCGTCAGGTTCCGGTACTTGATACTCAAGAATATCCCTGTCGCTCTCTACAATTACATCAACCATATCGACAGAAATAAATGAATCTCCTAGAGTTCTCGGCATCTTTTCATTGACTTCAGCGATAACCATTAAACTATTTTCCACCGCTGACTTCACAATATCCACTGAGATTCCTAAGCTCAGGTATCCGTTCTTGTCCGGAGGGCTTGTCTGAATAAGGGCAACATCAAGAGGGATTGTTCCACGTTTGAACAGAGAAGGAATCTCAGAGAGGAAAATGGGTGTATAATCCCCTCGACCACTCACTATGCCCTGTCTTACATTCGGTGCCAGAAAAAAGCTGCAGGTTCTGAACTTACTGCAGTATTCTTCCTGAATATATGGAGCATTTCCCTGTGTTAGAAGATGGTATATTTCAGCATCCTGTATGTTATTGTTTCCGCTGACGAGTTCTTCGACCAGAAGTTGAGGCTGCCCGCATCCTGTTCCGATAAAAATCCGTGTTCCGGATTCAATTATCTTTATAGCTTGTGTTACACTTTTTATTTTACTTTTATATAGCTCTCTCCAGTTGGGCATGTGATTTCACTCCTTTGATAAAATTATTCTTGCATCAACCACAAAAGCTCCGTCTCCGAGTGGACCTACTTTCAAGGGATTGATATCAATCTCTTCTATTTGAGGAAAGTCCATTACCAATTGTGATAGTCGCAGTAAACTTGTGACAATGGATTCAATATCAACAGGTTTCTCGCCGCGGACTCCTGAAAGGAGCTTGTAAGTTTTTGTGCTTTCCAGCATATTTTTACACTCTTTGGCAGTAATGGGTGACAGGCTGAAACTTACATCTTTTAGTACTTCAACGAAAATACCGCCAAGACCAAACATAAGCATTGGTCCAAACTGCGGATCTTTCTTCATGCCTAAAATAACTTCTCTACCAGTGGTAATCATTTTTTCAAGTAGAACACCTCGAAGATCCGCTTCAGGCATTTTGTTTCTAATTCTTAACATCATAAGGTCAAACGCATCCTCGACTTCAGACGCATTACTGAGTCCAATTTTAACTCCACCCAGATCGGACTTATGGAGAATATCGGGGCTCGATATTTTCATCGCAACCGGGTAATCCATTTCATTTGCGAAATTGACTGCTTCTTCGGAAGTGGACGCAAAGTGCCCTTCTGGTATATTAAGGCCGTATGATTCCATTATAGTTTTGGCATCAAACTCACCAATCTCCAGCATATTTCTTGAACGATAGGATTTTATAATTTTAATCACAGGATTTTTATTTACGGCAAAACGTTCAATAAGACGAAGAGGCCTTGATTTATACGCGCTGTACTTTACCATCTCAAGCATTGCTCTCGCTGCTCGTTCGGGAACCGGATACTGTGGTATGTTATTTTCCCTTAGAATTGTTAAGCCGTTTTTAACGGTATCGGCTCCCATAAAACAAGCCATGACAGGTTTCGAATACTTACTCGAAATATTCACTGTTTCTTGTGCAATTGCAGTAACGTTCGTCATTTTTTGAGGCGTCAGAATGACAATTACTCCATCAACAGAGTTGCTTTTTAGAGTCAAATCAAGACTCTTACCGTATCTGCTGCTGTCCGCGTCGCCCAGAACATCGATAGGATTATTAACCGACGCTGAGGGAGGAAGAATTTTAAGGAGATTTGATTTGGTTTTATCATCAATATTGACTACTTCAAGTCCTGACATTTCAAGAGCGTCTGACATCATTATTCCCGGTCCCCCCGCGTTGGTGATTACGGCAATACGATTACCGGAAGGCAAAGGCTGGTATGCCAGGGCAGTGCTTATATCGAATAGATGTTCTATGGACCCTGCTCTGATTACCCCTAATCTTTGGAAGGCACATTCATATGCGACATCCGATCCAGCTAAACTTCCTGTATGAGAAGAAGCTGCTTTAGCGCCGGCGCGGCTTCTGCCCGATTTTAGAATAACAAGAGGTTTAACTTTGCCAACCCTTTCAGCGATACGCATAAATTCCTGCCCTCGTGAAATGTCTTCAAGATACGCGGCTATAACTTTTGTATTGTTGTCTCCTTTCAGGTGTTCAAAAAAATCTACTTCGTCAATTGATGCCTTATTTCCTATTGAGGCTATGAGCGAAAATCCTAGTCTGTTCTCCTGTGCCCAATCTTGAATGGACGCGATGAGAGCTCCGGACTGAGATACCAAAGCTATTAACCCTGGTTTGCCAATAGCCTGTCCGAATGCCGCGTTTAATCCATGCCATGGATTTATTAATCCAAGACAATTTGGACCCATCATGGTAATATTAGATAGTCGGGCAAACTGGACAAGCTCGCTTTGTAATTTTTTTCCATCTTCGTCAGTCTCTCCAAAACCTGATGATATTACAATGACAGCCCGTACATCTTTTTTCGCACAATCCTTCATTACCGAAAGAACAACATTACGGTTTACAACAATTACGGCGCTATCAATGCTGCCAGGAACATCCAATAACGAGGGATAACATTTAACATCAAGAATAGATTCGCTTTTGGGATTTATAGGATAAACAGGACCTTTGAAATCTCCATCTAAAATATTTTTCAATACCGCATGTCCTACCTTTTGCGAATTACTCGAAGCACCTACAATTGCAACAGATTCCGGATACAATAAATTTTTAAAACTCATATTTCCAATCTTTATATATCATTATCATCTTTAAATTTAGAATCCTATGTTCATAAAAAACAACATTAAATACAGGTTGTTTAGACATAGTTTATGTATACTTATATTAATCGCAAAAACGATTATGTCAAGAACGAAAACACAAAACTATAAATATTTGCACAAGAATTTGTGTGTTTTCTAAGTTTAAATTGCGATTTAG
>CAYYUB010000163.1:0-2968 GCA_964474855.1 uncultured bacterium | reverse complement strand
TGTCTAATTTGCCGTCGGTAATTTCTAAAGCAGATTCTCCCAGCTCAAATATTTTCCTGTCTTTAAAGGCAATATCCTTTAATACGAAAGTTACCACTCCGGGGAATTTTCCTTTTTTCTGGGATAGATTCACATTGCCTTCTATAGATTTAAAATTTATGCTTCTATAAATAAGATCTTTTAATGAAAAAGCTCCATATATCTTTTCGTTTATGGACAATCCTATATTTAATACCGCGGAAGTTTCAAGACGTAAAAATTTAGCAATAGGAGAGATATCTAAATTCTCGATTTCCAAATTGCCATCTATTTTATCTCCATAAACCCCTTCGAAGAAAAATTTCCCATTGTTAAAACGCCCCTCGCAACTATCCACAAATATCTTTTCCCCTTTTTTAGTTATTCTAAGCTTTAAATCTTCGAGCGGATGGGAAAGTACCTCTCCGTTGAGCCGGGAAGTAATCTGCAGAGTATCTTTACTCATATAAGAGAAACCAATCAATCCGGACACTTCTGAGTTGGGATATTTCACGTTTATTTGTTGTATATCAAAATCAACCAATTCAATCTGCCCGTAGATCTCCTTACCAAAATTAAGATAACCGGAAAACTTCTCCCCTTTAATGCTAACGGAATCTTTCTCTCCCGAAAATGTAAATAGTGGCAAGCCAAACTCCTTTATACTCACTATTTTGCTTTCACCTTTAAAAGTAATCGTAGAATCGTAAGTGAAAATTACGTCTAAGAAACCTTCTCCGACAACTCCAAACATCCGCTGCAAATCAGACATGTATATTCTACCACTTCCCATTATCGAACCATCAATATCACTTCTAATCTCGAATTTGGAATTCCCAACTTTAAGGTTTTGGACATTCATACTTGATATTCTATCCGATACAGATAAACTAATCTCCTCTATATTGAAAGGAGTATCATCTATACTACCCCAGAGCTTTGGAACATCAAGAACAATTTCACCTCTACCTGTAGAAAAAACCCTTCCGTTTCCGTTTACAAGATATTTATGACCTTTATATTCTACAGAACCATCTAAAACCTCAAATTCTTCAACGTAAAACAGCGCTGAGATACTGCCTCTTTCGCCGCCTTCTTTTCCTTCGGTTATTGTTAATGAAGGAGAAGAAACCGATATTTTTTTTACCCTGCGACGCACAATTCCTAAAGGAGAATACGTTACTTCCACCTTAGGAAAGGAACCAATATCTTTAATATAGATTGAATCGACAGATACTCCGGTCAATCCTTCAAGCTTTATTTCTTTTATATGGCTCCCTTCAGGAAGTACCGAAAGTACTTTCCTCTCCAACAAATTCTGAGCTTTAACGATTACGAAATCTGACAGAAAATTTAGAAATATTAGAAACAGTAACAGGGAAACTACAATAACGAGTTTTTTTTTCATTAGCTAAACAAATCTTCCATAAGTTCTTTCCCATCGATCCCTTCAAGCGAAGGGACCTTCCCCGGGTACTTTTTTTTCAATTCTTTTTTTAATTTTATTACAAGTTTTTCTGATAAGACTCTAATCGATCCCAATAAAGCTTCTTCTTTAAATATGACAACCAATAGAAATTTAGAACTTATATTATAATAAAACAAGTTCCATGCTTTACCTTTAAGAAAAAATTGTTTGAACTGGTGTTCTTCAACAATTTGAGCCAGCTCCTCCGTTACGTTAAAAACACTCGCGAGAAGAGCCGTTATTGAAGCAATCTTCTTTCCTGGTTCAGAACCGGAATAAACGAGTACTTCACCGCTCTTCGCGGCAAAAAAAATGTGCCGTGCTCCCGTTTTAACAAGAAAGTTTTCAAGGAAACGCTCTATTTTTTTCTGACTCTCGCATAAAAGTATAATAGTTGACACTTATAATTCTTCAGAAATAGCTTTTACACTCTTCCGGAGTTCAAACCGAATCTTTCCTGTATCAATTTTAGGGTTAGTGAAAACAGCTAAAATAAAGTTACTCTGAGTAATAATAAAAAGATTGTTTTCTTCCGCCATAATAATTATCGAGAAATTATCCTTTATATTCATCTGCGTAGAAAGTTCTTGAGATATACTGGCAATTATAGCGGATGCTACCGATTCATCCAGCTTATTTTCATCAACATATTCAACAATTTCACCCTCCCTATCGACCAAATAGCACGATAGTATACCATCCATTGAGACAATTCCCTGTATTATTTTTTTAATCATTCAACACCTAAAAACGCAATTGTTTTAGAAAAAGCTTCCATTACAGTATCTTCAAGCCCACCAAGCAAAACATTTTTTGTTGTCAGAACAATGAATCTTAAGGACTTAGAACCTAACACGACAATATTCCCTCCCGGTAATTCAAAAAAGACTTTACTGACCCTCCCTGTTTTGAGATCCGACACGGAATATCCAATTTTATCATAAATTGATGAAATTATTGCCCCGGTAGATTCTTGTTCAACAGGTAATTCCAATCGCGCGTCAATTAATGCTCCTATGTCATCAACAACTATAGCCCCTATAATTCCTTTTATCTTTAGTAAGTTTTTCAAGATTTCACCCAGTGCGCTACCGGGTTCCAACTTAATTGCCTTTTCTTTCTTTCGCCCCTTTTCTTCTTTCTTTTTCTCTATTTTATCTGTTTTCTCTATTTCTTTTTCTTCTTCTACTACTTCCACTTCTCTTACTTTCAAAGAATTAAGCAATTGATTTACTTCCTTGTTTTCAGGGCTTATCTTAAGCGCCGCTTTTAAAACTGCGAAAGCCTCATACTCTTCTCCCTGACTTATATAAACTTTACCCAATTTGCAATAAGGTTTGATCATTTCATTGTTTTCTTTTATAGCAGTCTTTAAAAGATCTTTAGCTTCGTCAAATAAACCATTCTCAATGTAGAGATCAGCCAGCGAAATCAATACGTCTAAGGAATTAACATCGGGTCGGAGCCCTTCTTCATTCAACT
>CAYYUB010000162.1:0-3005 GCA_964474855.1 uncultured bacterium | reverse complement strand
TTAATCTGTTTACAGTATTTATAGCAATTTCACCGCTGGTGATTTATGGCCCTCCCACAATTATTATCATTAAATTTCTGCGAGGCGATACTGTCAGAAACGCAATGAGAACGAAAACGACGGAAGCGGATGTTTAACTGTAAATTTTAAATCATTTTTTCGGATTCCACGATAAGGGAGCGCGAACTCCTCCTTCTATATCGGTAACTTTTCTTAAGTTTTTGCCTGAAGAATCCATAATCCATATTTGCTTACTCCCAGTGCTATCCGATATAAAAGCTATTTCTTTCCCATCAGGAGAATACTCGGGAGCAAAATCTCTTCCCGAGTTTGTGGTAAGCCTCTTTATTTCTTTTGTCTTTATTCCCATCGCATAGATATCAAGATTGCGATCCTTATTTAATGCAAAGACTATATTCTTCACATCGGGGGATATCTTTGGAGATGTTGAGAACCAGGGGAATGAGGTCAATCGGCTTATTTTCCTATTTTTTAAATCATAAATATACAGGTCTGAATATATCGTGAAAGTTAAAGTGCTTAATTCATCAAATAGATCAATCTTGTTTAAAAATATATCACTCAACATTTTAAAAACTTCTTTATTTTCTTTATCAGAACACGTATTATATAGAGCTGTGAACAATTCTGCCCATCCACCTCTATTTGAGTACTTGCTTGCAATCTTTTTTAATTTTTGCGCCTTCTTTCTTTCCTCTTTAACTGCAATCGTATCGTATCCTTTAAAATAGATAAGGTTCTTTTCCTTTGACACAGAAAAACCATAGGATTCGGGAGGTAACGAATCAACATTAATTAAATCATAATAACTGTCATCTTTTATATTTAATACCGTGAGAAGAGAATAGCCATTATACCGATATCCCTTTATTCTTTCATCTCTTATTTTTTCATATCTCCTCGTTCTTACAAGTACTTCTTCATCTGAGAAGCGATCCAGTAATTTGATATCAGAACAATTTGGAATGATCTGTCTGATCTTTAAATATTTTGTTTTCCCATTTTTGACATCAAAACATGTAAAACCTTTTTCGTACTCCTTACAGAATACACTATCATTTATCCACAAAGGAACTGGATTATAAGTCCATCTTTTACTCCTAAGCAAAACCTTAGACGTATTTATGGCGACATTAACTGTGATTATATCTCCTTTATAATTTCTGGTGATAATAATACCCTTTGTATCCTTCATCTTAACCTTACATCCGGTTAAAGATAAAAGACATAATGCAAATATCATAATAAGGATGCGGGGAAAAGCCTTTTGACTTCTATATTTTTCCGAAATCAATATTCTCTCCTATTAAATATCAATATTATCTTTTGTTTCCGCGTTAAACAAAGTCATTATGTCTATTCTTATCTTTCTTGATATATGCTTCAGGAGATAATACATTATCCATGTGTACATTATAACAAAAATAGCCATTGAATGGATAATTAAAGCTTCGGACATTCCAGCTGCGATCAGAGTAAATTCTATTTTCGTGCCGGCAAGAGCTATCGCGTCATAAACGTTCATAAGTTGAGCGAGAGCGGAAAGCACTATAAAAAGAGGGAAAAGTATCCCGCAAGTTTTCATAAACGCAATCGGCGCATATGTTATTTGTATGTTTTTAAGTAACTCCTCGTTCATTTTGCTTTTGGACTTGAAAGAATTTGATTCTAATAAATCAACAAATCTCTTTTTAGCTCTAAATAATCTTCTCAATCCCCATACGGTACCAAAAATTGCCGCAAAGAATGTTATTAAAACACCAACGATACCTGAAAATCCTTTTAAAAGATAAAATAATTCCATTTTTCCTCCTAATTATTTATAAATTGTACTAATTTTCTAAATTCTGTCAAGCAAATTATTTTTTAAGTATTATAAAAAACAAAAGAAAATATTCATTTATTCGTTTCTTTTAGTAAGGAAATTAAAACAAAAAAATCCTTTAAATCCTTTTTAATCTGCGTGCTAATAATGGATTCTTTGGATCTAAGTTGAATGGTTTTCGAGGGTTTTGGATTTGAGGGTTTGGATTTAGTTTTTGACGCAGGACTTATGACGCTGGACTCATGACTCGGTGCTGTGCACCGTCCCTTGACTTATTTGCTGTATTCCGTTAAAATTTACATCTTAAGGAAGTATGAATATATGAAAAAGTTATACTCCATTAATGATAAAAAAATTTCAATTCGTATAAGGACGGTGTAATTATGAAAAAGGTATTGGGAGTTGTCGGAAGCCCTCGAAAAAACGGAAATACACATGTATTAGTTTCAAAAATCCTGGAAGGAGTACAGAGTGAAGACATTTCAACAGATACTATTTTTCTCGACGATTTAAGTATAAAAGAATGCGATGGTTGCCATGTCTGCTGGAAGAGTGAAAAATGCGCAAAAAAGGATGATATGAGCAGTCTTTATCAGAAGATTATAGAAAGTGATGTTATAGTCTTTGGGACACCGGTATATTGGTATGGACCAACGGCTTTAATGAAAGGTTTTATAGACCGCTTTGTTTATTTTAATGGTCCTAAGAACAGGAAAAAGATAAAGGGTAAATTAGCGGTTATAGCAGTTCCGTTTGAAGATGAAAATGATGAAACTGTTGCTCCGGTAGTATTATTCTTTGAAAAAAGCTTTAATTTCTTAGGAATGAAATTAATCGGAAAAATAATAGCTCCGGGAGTTACACGAAGAGGAGAGGTGAAAGAGAAAAAGGAATACATGGAGAAAGCATACGAATTAGGAAGAAAAGTGGCAAAACTATGAACGGCGTGCAACACTAGCCTCACCACAAGGGCGCTGTAATATTAATTCATTCTTGTTGGTAATTTACTCCCGGAATTATTCCGGGGATTTTAAATAGATTATCATCACTGATTAGTTTTTCGATATCCTCTTTACTGTACTGACTATAAAAAATAGGTGTTAAGTAATTCTCATTTTTTTCGTAAGGTCTTGTTAGTTGTTTTTGCATAACCGGATTC
>CAYYUB010000161.1:0-3021 GCA_964474855.1 uncultured bacterium | reverse complement strand
AAAGCACTCAAGAAAATTTTTGGCGACCGGGAGTTTTTCGATTATCTCGAATCTTTCCGCTATCCTCTTTCCGGAGAAGTGGCAATGATAACCGAATTAACGAGAAGAGTTCGCTTTTCCTCTGACTGGGGGCTGGAGATAGGTCTCTTGCGTGAAATTTATACCCACCTGGACTTATCCAGCATATGCCAGGTAGATTTAGTAGATCGCTATGACCATAAACATCAAGAATTTGACTCTGATAACATAACCTCGGGTATAATGAGAATGGCAATAGACATCGCAAGAACATTTTTCAGAGTACTTTCTCAGGATGGAATAATTTTCTCGCCGGAAACCATACGAACTCTTAAAATAACATATTATGATTATGCCATGGAATTTGTAGAAAAATACAAGAACTTAGCTCTGATAAATGGTCTCAAATATGACCGGAACAGAGAAACGATTGCAATTGAAAAGTTTACTACGGCATTTGATATAGCAACGCAAGAATTCTATAAACATCCACTGGGTTCTCATTTGATACCGACCTGGGGAAGAATAGACTCTGCGATGCCCGACTTACTTGAAACAGAAATACCTGATATAGTGGATAAACTCAATGGGAGGTAGGATGAAACTCATTACGGCAATACGGGACGATTTGAGAAAAAGACTCGAGGAAATAAAATCAGTGGATATAATCGTTGGAATTCCGGCTTATAACGTCGATGATACCATAGACTTTGTAATAAAACAAATTGGAGAAGGACTGACTAAATACTGGAAAGACTGTAAAAGTTTGATACTGATTACAGACGGTGGGTCAGTAGACGATACAAGAGAAGTAGCAAGAGATACAGAATTACCTCCCTACATCGAAAAAGCAGTCAGTATCTACAGAGGTCTTCCGGGAAAGGGTACCGCTGTTCGAGCTATTCTTGAAGCCTCGGAATTTCTTGGTGCCAAAGCTACACTTATGGTAGATTCGGATCTACGCTCCATAGGTCCTAAATGGATGAAAAACCTCATCAGTCCGATAATCAATGAGGGATATGATTATATCGCTCCTTACTATAAAAGGTACAAATACGATGCCACAATTACAAATAATATTGCCTACATGTTGATAAGAGCTATATGGGGTAAAAGAGTCAGACAACCAATAGGAGGGGACTTTGCCTTTTCCTCAAATCTTGTAAGTTCTCTTCTCAAGGACCAGAGATGGGACACTGATGTAGCCAAATTCGGTATTGATACCTGGATAACGACCACCGCGGTCAAAAATGGATATAAATTAGGTCAAACCAGACTTGGGGCTAAACTGCATGAAGCAAAAGACCCATCAAAACACCTGGGGCCAATGTTCCTCCAGGTCGTCATTACAACCTTTGAGTTAATGGAAGATTTTGAGGATTCATGGAAAAAAATAGAAGGTTCGGATCCTGTAGACATAATCGGTGAGGAAATTGGTCTGGAACCCGAGGAATTTGATATAGACTTACACTCACTCGTCGAATCCTTCAAATCCGGTTGGATAAACTTCCATTCTCTATGGAATGATATCCTCAACCCCAATTCCTTTGCTCTGCTCAAAACAATAAATAGAGAAAAAGATTATTCTTTACTAAATCATGAAAACTGGTCAAAAATTGTTTACGATTTTGCCGCGGTATTTCATCACCGGAAGAGACATCATGCAACGCTTATAAACACACTTCTTCCTTTATACAACCTTAGAGTTGCCTCTCTTTATGAGTCATCAGTTAAAATGCAAAATGATGATTTTGAAAACCTCGTCGAGGAGGCCGCCCTTACTTTTGAAAGAAACAAATCTTATCTTCTTGAGAGATGGGAAAAATAATTTCCATTCTCCACTACTCAGCCTTACCGGTAATCGGAGGAGTGGAGTTAACTGTTGACATACACGCAAGGCTTTTAAAAGAAAAAAACTTCCGGGTAAATATAATAGCCGGAGACGGAAAACCGGATAAATTTATACCGGAATTAAAATCCTCCTATTATAAAGAAATGAATAAAAAAATACTTGCAGGCAAAACTCCGGATAATTTTAATTCTGAAGTCCAAAAAGTAAAGAAAAAAATCCTTAAAGCCGTCGGGGATTCCGATCTTTTAATCGTCCATAACATTCTTACGATGCATTTTAATCTGGTCGCAACTGCGGCTCTCGTTGAAACATCAAAGAAAATAAAAACCATTGGCTGGGTACACGATCTTTCTTATGTGGATCCCACGTATAACTTGCCGCCCCCGGGTGATTCTCCACTCAAATTGATATTAAATTCCACTCCCAACATCAAATGGGTAACAATAACAAACTACAGAAGAGAATTACTCTCCCGTCTTTTTGGAATCAAAAAAAGCGAGATAGCCGTTATCCATAATGGAATCGATCCTTATGTAATACTACCACCCGACATGAAGAAAACCGCAAAAAGATTAAAAATTCTATCCCACTATCCTGTTGCTATCTTTCCTTCCAGATTAACAAGAAGAAAAAACTTTGAGCTTGCAATTAACATAACCTCAAAATTGAAAGGTAACCCCCTACTCCTGCTCTCCGCGCCTCCCGACCTTCATAATCCTGCTTTTGTATCATACAAAAAAGAACTTAAGCGACGAGCAAAGAAAAAAGGAGTTCGCCTGATACTATTCTCCGAACATTGTACTATAAAAGATATTGAAACTTTTTACTTTCTGGGAGATTTTCTTCTTATTACAAGCAAAATGGAAGGCTTTGGACTGCCGGCTATCGAAGCTTCACTGTTCCGATTACCAGCCGCACTTTCAAACATTCCTCCTCTGAAAGAAATCGAAAAATATTTTAAATCTCACATATTTTTCGACCTTAACGAAAAACCTAAAGAAATCGCGAAAAATATTGACGCCTTCCTAAAAAACAACAATACTATACAAGATAGAAAAATGATAATTGATAATTTCAGCTGGGATACAATTTTAAAGAAGAAACTAATCCCTTTAATTATGTCTGATTGAATATTGAGATATCAGTGAATC
>CAYYUB010000160.1:0-3058 GCA_964474855.1 uncultured bacterium | reverse complement strand
ACCAATTTTATGAGTAAATTGTCTCCTTTTTGATGCCCATGAAAATCATTGTATTCCTTGAACCAGTCAATATCTATCATTAAGAGAGATAACTTATTATTATATCGCTCAGCTCGCTCAAGTTCTTCTTTGAGATCTTCCTTTAATTTTCTTCTGTTATAAGTCGCTGTAAGATCATCGGTTATGGCATCCGTAATGTCTTCGAAAATTTCCAGGACATATTTCTTTCCTCTTAATTCAATTGCCTTGTGTTTTATTTTTACTATTTTACCGCCAAAAGCCCCTTCTGATTCAACTGTTATAATTTTTCCCAATGGGATTTTTTCATTTACTGGACAAAGAGGGCATTGAATATTGTCGTCTTTATACACCTCAAAACACTTCTCGCCGACGGCATCTCTCTCAACTTTATTCTTAAGTGCTTTATTCATGTAAAGTATATTTAGCTCCGTGTCAACAATATCTATTGGAATAGGAAGAACTTCTAATATCTCCTTAAAATCTTCCAGATCGATCTTCTTAAACTTTGAACTTTCCAGATCGTCTAATAAAATTTTAACCCCCTATTTAATAACTATAATCATATTTTTTGGATAAGTCAATAGTGAAAAAATCGTATTCAAAAAAAATCTAACCACAGAGCCCACAGAGAAAAAGGATAATGTTGTTTAAATCCCGACCCACCACCAAAAACTAATTCTCACACAAAGCACACAAAGATTTTAACTGTTGGGCTGTTTTTTTACCCATCAACGCACTAACTATAAAAATTGCCACGAAGACACAGTAAACAGTTATGGGTCACGAGTCTTGATTCAAAACTAAATCCTAAATCTCAACCCCTAAATATTGTAGTTTTTGTTTTTTCTTTCTGCTCACCTGGTTGAAATAAATAAAAAAATCAGTAGTATAACAACAAGTAAATAAAAAATCCGAAAGAGTAAAATAAATGAATAATTTGCGTGAATCAGTCGAATTAAATAAGGGAGCTGCTATTCCAATAAAAGGAGGCTTAAATTCGAAAAATTAAAAAAATTTCTTATTTTCTTATTAACAGTATTTTTTATAGAAGCTAACCTAACAGAATTATACGGAAGCAGTAATAAAACAGACGGGCTTAAATCCGAGGTGATGCTACACCCAGTTGATGCCTTTACAGCCTACACACTAAAAAAAGGTGAGTGGATTTACAACCAGGCTCTTACTCCTTATCCCAGCTGGTTCTGGTGGGGAATTACTGATAATATTACAACCGAGCTGGATACAGAATGCTGGCTTGGGGGTGTCGTGAGTTTTAACTTCAGATTTAAACTTTTAAATCAGAGGACCTTTATACCAACTGTCGCGTTTGAAACCATGTATCAGTATCTACCCAAGGAAATTGACCAACTCGATACTTATGATTATTTATCGGTAAAGAGAAAAGGAAATATCTGGTATAATAGGCTCAATTTAAGCTGGGAGATAAAGAAAAATCTTTATTTAAACGTTTCAGGAGGGGCAACATACCTGGAACATTTAACAATAGATAATTCCGATACCTCTAATTATGAAGGAGAAACATACAATAATCGTGTTACTCCTGATGTTTCCGCCAGTATTGATTTCAGAGCGTATGAGTGGTTATCTCTTCATGCTGCGGCTTCCTATGGAACTACGTTTATTTATCTCGATAATGTTCCGCGAAAACAGCAGTTCAACGTAGGCGTAAGGTTTGCTCCTTTTTACAAACATAGAAAAGGTATATTAAGAAATTTCAGAATTGAGTTAGCATTTTTAACATTTCGATTCAAAGAGGTAGACCATCTCGTAAGTGGTCCTTTCGGATTCATTTACTGGCAATGGGGCGGTAATAAATGAGTCTACTTTAATAATACCTGGAAATACAATTAAAAAACCCATCACAAAACCCCAAATTAATTTCACACGGAGACACAGAGTACACGGAGATTTTAAGTTGTTGGTCTGTTGGTCGGTTAGTCTGTTGGGCCGTTTTTTTACCCACCAACACACCAACTCACTAACACAGTAACTTTATTTATTTTTTTGACTTATGACTCGCGACACGCGACTGATGACTCCCTTCCCCCTTGACTTATGAGAATGATTTTTTAAATTTAAAGTATACCATGAAAAAGTATTTATATATTTTTTCGTTACTTATATTATATCTCTTTTGTTTAAACTGTCAGGAAGAGACCGATTTTCCCAATAATAATACTGTATATTTTTACCTATCCGACTCATTGGAAAACATAAAAACAAATTTTTATGTTAATCAGGATGTGTTTTTTCATTTTGGTATAATTAATAATCAAGATTCTGTTTTGTACTACACCAAAGGTCATGGCGCCCCACCCATTGTTCGTTTTGTTATATTCAAAGATGATACTGTTTTTGGTTCTTCTGATGAAGGTTATTCTTATATAGCTATAGTTGTTGGTGGACAAATACCACCACATGATACACTTAAATATTCGGTGTCATGGTATTCAAATCCATATCATCAAAACAATCTAGAAGTTGGTAACTATTACACAACCGTATATCCATATATTTTGTTTGATGATTTTGATCTTTTAAGCCTTTTAGATACTGTTTATTTTGAGATCACAGAGTAACAACAAAAATTATATTTTGTTTGTTTTGACTATTTATCAATTTTGCCATTTCACAATTTAACTTAGATTCGAAGAATCTACATATTGTAACAACAAGTCACACGAATAGCACGAATAAATATTTTTTGTTTGTTTTTTTAACTCGAAACTAGAAACCTAAAACTCGGAACTATATTCTCACACGGAGCCACAGAGGACAAAAATAGTTAGATGGTGGGATGGTTAGATAGTTGGATAGTTTCAAATATCCCATCCAACAAACCCACAATCCAACTATCCCACTAAAAAACACACCAACCCACTAACCCACTAACTTTATTTATTTTTTTGACTGATGACTGGTGACCAGTGACTAATGACTTAATTATATAAGACTGTCAAATGTTGAGATTTGATAATATGAAAAAATTGCATCTCTAGAAGTAGTTAGTAAACTT
>CAYYUB010000159.1:0-3107 GCA_964474855.1 uncultured bacterium | reverse complement strand
CTTCCGTTCATTTGTCTTTAACCTCTACCTTATTGAAAATGGTTTTCATTATCAATTATAATAAAAAAAATCTACTTGTCAAGGGAGCGGATGTTTCTATAAAATTAAATATCAAAAATTAAAAATGATAGGACGCAGATGAACGCAGATTTTTTGGATTTGAATCCCTCCTCCACCCCAGATTAATTAGCCACTGATTTGCACAGATAATCACGGATTTCCCAATCTTCTCCATATTATAATTATATTTTTTAAAACTACAAAAATTTTCTTATCTTTGTTCATCCGTGTTAATCCGCGACTAATTCTAAGGGTGGTGGTTTGGGGGGTCAAAAAACATAAATATATTTGTTCTCTGTGTGTCTTTTTCTCTGTGAGCTCTGTGGTAAAAATTTTAAGGCAGTGCGGGGTTGGGTTTTTTCAACTTGACAATAATTCTTTTTGACTTAAAATTATTCTAATATGTCTAATATAAAAAAGGGAAGTATCTTGCTGGAAATTAAGAATCTTGTCGTAGAAGTTGAAGGCAAGTGCCTTCTTCGAGGTCTTGACATGGTTATTGAAGAGGGCGAAACTCATGTCGTTTTTGGTCCTAACGGTTCGGGAAAAACCACTCTTGTGAATGTTATCATGGGTTTGCCTGAATATAAGGTTGTTGAAGGGGAAATACTTTTTAAGGGTGATTCGATATTGGATTGGAATCTCACAAGAAGAGCAAAAGCAGGCATAGGGCTTGCCTTTCAGCATCCTCCCGTTGTAGAAGGGGTTTCACTCGGCGTTCTTTTGAAAACCATGGTTCCGGATAAAAAAACTTCCGAAGAAATTGCCAGGAAGATAAACATGGAAGATTATCTTGAGAGAGAGGTCAACGTTGGTTTTTCCGGTGGAGAAAGGAAAAAAGATGAACTTTTGCAACTTATGGCTCAGGCACCCCAGTTCGTTATGTTTGACGAACCTGATTCGGGCGTTGATGTTGATAGTATAAAATTAATGGTTAAGATCATGAGAAAATTACTGCAGAAAAACAAGCCTATAAGAGAAAGAAAGAACAGCGGTATAATTGTAACTCATTCCGGAGTAATCCTTGAAGAGATACACGCGGATAAGGGTTACGTGATCGTGGACGGTAAACTTTTGTGCTCCGGACCACCTCTTGATATCTTTGACCAGGTCAAAAATTACGGATTCGAAAGGTGCATTAAGGAAGCTAGAGAAAGTGAAAAAGCTGGATGAAAATTTAAAAGAAGAGATTGCCGGCTTGGACAGAGTCGGATTTGACACAAAAGGAGAAACAAAACGTTCGGGTTCTTTTCTTGTTGCTGATAACAAAACAACTACATCCGAATCAAAAGAAGAAGATCTTATAGTAATGCCGCTTTCTTTTGCTGTTCAAGTTTATGATTGGGTAAATGATTTGCTTTTCTCTCTTGTTGACAGAGAAAAGGATGAGTTTACGAAAGAAGTGGCTTCGCAGAAGGAGTTAGTTGGCAGCTTTACATACCTTAAAAAAGGAGCTAAAATAGAAGCGCCTTTCCAGTCCTGTTTTTTTCTTCATGGTCAAGGATTCAGGCAAGTACTTCATAACATTATTGTTCTGGAGCCGGATTCCGAATTAAATATTATAACGGGATGCGCGACCGGTAATCTTGTATCCATGGGCAGTCATATAGCGGTTACGGAAATGTTTGTCAAAAAAGGAGCAAAACTTACTTACACAATGATCCACGATTGGGGTTCCCAAGCTGTTGTTTATCCAAGGGCAGCTATAGATGTCGGGGAAGAAGCTACATTCAATTCAAATTATATTGCTTTAACCCAGGTTAAAGAGATTCAAAGTAACCCAATAGCTTACCTTTCGGATAGAGCGAGTGTTAAATTCAATTCAATTATTTACGGAAAAGCAGGTTCCTCATTCGATATGGGTGCGAGTGCCATTTTAAAGGGAGAAAATGCGAGTTGTGAAATTGTAAGCAGAGTTGCATCCAAAAACAGCAAGCTTATCCTAAGAGCTTATATCGAAGGAACCGGCAAGAACACTAAAGGTCATACAGAGTGTAATGGCCTTTTACTTGACGATAGAAGTTCCGTCACTGCAATTCCCGAGCTTAAAGCGAACAACATTGACACCGAGCTTTCGCATGAAGCTTCTATAGGAAAGATTGCGGGAGAACAGCTGAATTATCTTATGTCAAGAGGTCTCGATAAAGACACGGCAAGAGCACTTCTAATAAGAGGTTTTCTGGAAAAAGGTATCGAAGGATTACCGAAAAATCTCAAGAAAAAAGTCGATAAACTAATAGAAATTGCCGCTTCCAGCGAAAGCGTTTAGAATTTACCGCAAAGAACACAAAGATAATAGGACGCAGATAAACGCAGATCAAAAAGGATTTTTTTCGTTTTTTAAACTCGAAACTAGAAACTCGTAACTCGAAACATTAATTCACACGAATAGCACTAATAATTTTTATGTGTTTTATTTTAACTGGTATCTGAGACCTGGTATCTGGTACCTAAATATTGCCCCAGAGAGCACAGAGCTCCGTCACACACTACCAAATAATCAGCCACGGATGAACACAGATATACTCGGATTTCTTTGTTGTTTTTACTAAATCCCAAATCCCAACATTGACTCAAGACTCACGACTCGGTTAACTGATTTATTAATATACTAATCTCTATGGTGTATTTTACCTTATTTTTGTTTAACAACCCTAAAAACTCCTCGTAGTCTTTTTCTGTCTTCATTCTTCCTTTTTAATTCTTCCTCTCGTAGTTCTTGAACAATAGACAATCTTTCCTGTGGAGTTAAGGAAGAATAGTATTTTACGTCCTCTTTTTCAGATTGGGAGAATGTTATCTTTGCGGTAAGCTAAGAGCGGCTTATGGCTTCGGACATTGGATTTTGGGCTATAAAGCCTAAATGTCAACTTTGTAAATAAATTTTTATTCCAATTGTAGATTCGGCTTGACTTTTGGGTTAAAAACGCCTATTATACATAGTATAGATATAAAAAATGAAAGAAATAATACAAAAGTATTATAAAAAACCGATATTATCAATTCATAAATTTGTAAAGTTCTTTATGTTTGGTGTTTAGCTATGA
>CAYYUB010000158.1:0-3117 GCA_964474855.1 uncultured bacterium | reverse complement strand
TAACAATAGCTCTCCTCAAAGTATTTAACCCCCCAAAAGATAAAATAATCTGGGATGTTTCTCACCAGGCTTACGGATATAAATTGCTAACCGGCAGAAGAGAAGGATTTGAAACGATCCGTAAATTCGGAGGATTAAGTGGATTTTCAAAAAGAGATGAATCAATATACGATGCCTTTGGAACAGGGCATGCAAGCACCTCTCTATCAGCCGCTCTGGGTTTCGCAATTGCCAGGGATAAAGAGGCTCGTGACAACGAAGTAGTAGCCGTTATTGGAGATGGAGCTTTAACAGGTGGAATGGCTTTAGAAGCCTTGAATCAGATAGGGTATCTAAAAAAGGATATGCTGGTTATTCTGAATGACAATGAAATGTCTATAGCAAAGAACGTGGGAGGTTTCAGGGAATATCTAACGCGTCTGCAGTCAGCCGAATTTTACAATCTTATTATGGAAGATGCATGGAGCCTTATTGAAAAGTTACCCGCAGGGCTAAATAAAAAAGCAACGCGAGCCGCAGAAAAACTGCATATTGGGCTAAAGAACCTTATTGTCCCCAATATTATATTCGAAGAATTAGGGCTCTCCTATTATGGGCCAATTGACGGACATAATATAAAAGAACTGATTATGATTCTTTCTAAAGTGAAGAAAATAAAGAAAGCTAAACTCCTGCACGTCATTACCGAAAAAGGTAAGGGTTATGCACCTGCAAGTGAAAATCCGGCTCTGTTCCATGGAGTGGGACCTTTCGAATGCAAAACAGGAAGAGTTGCAAAAAAGAAAGGCCCTAAAAACTACTCTGACGTCTTTGGAGAAGCAATTGTAGAGGAAGCAGAAACAAACAAAGATATAATTGCAATAACAGCAGCTATGACAGAAGGAACCGGTCTTACGACTTTCAAAGAGAAATTTCCTGAAAGATTTTTTGATGTCGGTATTGCAGAACAACATGCGGTAACCTTTGCCGGCGCCCTCGCCGCTGAGGGCTTACGTCCTGTATGCGCAATATACTCTACTTTTTTCCAGAGAGCATTTGACCAGATAATTCACGACATAGCACTCCAGAAATTGCCTGTAATTTTCTGTTTAGACAGAGCAGGATTCTCACCAGGAGACGGACCTACACACCACGGGGTTTTTGACTTTTCTTATTTAAGAATGATACCAAATATTGTGATAATGGCTCCCAGAGACGAAATCGAACTGAAAAGAATGTTTAAAACTGCTCTTCTTAATACCGATGGACCGTCGGTATTACGCTACCCGAGAGGACAATCCATTGGAGTAAAAGAGCCTTCTAAAATACAAGCTATTCCTATCGGTAAAGCAGAAATCTTACGAAAAGGAAAAGATCCTCTTATACTAACTATCGGACCAATTGCCTATAAAATACTTGAAGTTGTTAGCGAACTCAAAAACATTAAGCCAACAGTGGTTGACGCAAGGTTCGTTAAACCTTTAGACGAAGATACTATTTTGAATCTTACAGAAAAAAGTAAAAAAATTATAACGGTAGAGACAAATACTGTAAGTGGAGGTTTTGGCAGCGCAGTTCTAGAACTCCTTAACAGGGAATCCTTAAAAAGGGAAGTTCTGCGAATAGGTATCCCTGACCGTTTTATCGAACATGGAGAGAAGGATAAACTCTTTGAATCAATCAACATGGATAATAAAAGCTTAAAGGATAGAATCAGGAAATTTGCAAAATGAAAGAAAGAACTATAAAAGCTAATATTGAATTTTCGGGTACAGGAGTCCATACCGGGAAAAGATCAAGAATAATACTTAAACCAGAAGAAAACGAAGGAATAATATTTATAAAAAACGGTGAAGTAATCCCGGCAATACCGGATACAGTAAAATGCTGCGATCGTGAAATTGCTCTCTCAAAAAACGGCGAAAATATCAGAACCATAGAACATTTTATGAGTGCTCTTTACGCCTGTAAGATTGATCACGTTCAAGTAGACATTGAAGGTGATGAAATACCGGCTCTTGACGGCAGCGCCTATCCTTTTATCTCAGCAATCGAAAAAACCGGCATAAAAGAATTAAAAAGCGAAAAAAAGAAAAGATATCTTAAAAAAAATATCATTGTCGAAGGCAAAGGTTGCTTTGCTTCCTGCAAACCGGCAAACAAACTTGAAATTCATTATATTATTTCTTATAATCACCCATTACTTTACTATCAGGAATATCTTTTTAACGGAAAATCCAGTTTTAATGAGATAGCGAGTTCCAGAACCTACGGAATGCTTTCATGGAAAGAAGAACTCCACAAAAAGGGCTTTGCTCTAGGAGCCTCAGAAGAGAACACTCTGGTCTATACAGACAACGGAACATTAAACAAAGCTCGTTTCCCTGACGAAGCTGTAAGACACAAAGTAATGGACCTGCTGGGAGAACTTTATCTGATTAAACCAATTCCTATCGGACGATATTTTGTTTTTAGAGGAGGTCATTTATTGCATTTTCAATTAATAAAAGAAATAAAAAGGAGCGAAAATGAAGTTTAATATTGAAAAAATACTTGAAATTATGCCTCATAGATATCCTTTTCTGTTAATCGATAAAGTCGAATTATCAGGTGAAAATGAAGTTATAGGTATAAAAAACGTAACATTTAACGAACCTTTTTTCCAGGGACATTTTCCCGGGGATCCCATAATGCCAGCGGTTCTGATAATTGAATCTATGGTTCAAGCCGGCGGCTTTCTGCTTTTAAACAAACTTGAAGATCCCCAAAAGGCAAATGTTTATTTTACGACTATTAACAAAGCAAAATTTAGAAGTCCTGTCCGTCCGGGAGATATTTTGAAACACAAAGTCAAACTCACCGCATACAGAAGCAACTTTTACAAATTGGAAGGAAAATCTTTCGTTGAAGACACAATGGTCGCTGAAGGCTCCTTCTCAGGAGCTATCGTAGAAAGAAAAGGAGCATAATGCAAAAAGAAGTTCACCCGGAAGCAAAAATCGCAAAAGACGTTCAGATCGGGTCGTGTTGCCTGATCGAAAAAGACGTTACAATAGGAAACGGCACAACAATAGCTAAAGGAACTATTATTAAAAATGGCGTTCAAATTGGGGAAAAAAATGAAATACATCCTTATGC
>CAYYUB010000157.1:0-3184 GCA_964474855.1 uncultured bacterium | reverse complement strand
CAAGAAAGATATGATTTATACAGCCAGGGTTATTTCCGAGTGGGGGATAGATGGGATAAAACTTCATCATCTCTATATTGTCGAAGATACTCCTTTCTTCAAAGAATTCCAGAGAGGTAACATTGAAGTTTTCGAAAAACCTGAGGATTATGTTGAAATTGCAAAAGAATTCATAGAAAATCTTTCCGAAAATATTGTCATACATCGTTTTTCCGGATATGCAAAAGAAAAAAGACTTATAGCTCCTAAATGGACTTCAAATCGTCATATCGCAAGAAATCTTATATTAAAAGAAAGCAGTTCAGTAGCCAGGAAGCATAATACGAAAGCCTTTCCTATCCCGATCAAGAGGTTGGTATAAAAAAGTTTAAGGGGTAAAATGGATGCGCGGATATCAAAAACGAAAATATGATTTTCTTACTTGACAATAAACTAAACTTTGTTACTCTCCCATATTAGGAATGAAGATGTTAATATTGATATTCTTATCGTATTCTTTTGGGGATTTTAAAGACGGTATTTCAGATTTCTGGGAAAGCCTGAATAATACCGGAGGGCCTACCGGATTTGAATTTCTTCAATTAGATATGCACGCAAGAACTAATGGTACTGCAGGTAACGACTGGGAAGGAGGAGTTCATTCTTTACTTACAAATCCTTCTGAAATTATGTGTTCATCTGAGAATTCAGATAAGAGATACAATTTTGCTTTTACTTATAAAAAGCTATTTTTGGATATAAATGCAAATTTTGTAGGTTTCACCGCAAAGAATGGCAACAATGCATACGGAATTTCATTTTTAGGACTTTTTCCCGGAGATATGGAACTACGGGACGGTTCTCCAGGAGGGTCTCTTGCAGATTATTCCGGAGAAAATACTTCTTTCGGCATAACCTACGCAAGAAGCTTCGGAGACTTAACTGTTGGAGGCACCCTGAAAACTTTAAAGGAAAGAATTTTCGAGGTTTCATATTCAACTTATTCCTTTGACTTGGGAATGAGCCGGAGTTTTAAAGCTTTTAAAGACAAAGACTTTAGATTCGATTTATCTTTTCTTCACTTAGGTCCTAAATACTTAGATGACGCATTCCGGTTGCCTGTTACCTGGCATCTTGGACTTAAAGGAAATATTAAACCGCTATTTGTTGGTTTTTCAATTAACAAACCTTTAAATACAAGATTACAATATACTATTGGAGGAGAGTACAGCATAAATGAATACTTTTCTATTCGAGCCGGAAGGAGAATTAATAATCCTTTAGAGAAGTTTTCTTTCGGCTGGGGATTGCGTAAAAACAACCTAAATTTTGACTATTCGTATACTCCTACGAATATTGAGATTATTGAAGGTTCGCATCTTTTTACAATTTCGATAGAATTATAATGATTAAACATTTAGATTTTGAGAAACCAATAATTGAGCTACGCGAAAGAATCGATGAATTAAGATCACTCAATGGAAATTTGAGTGGAGAACATGAGATCGAGTTAAACAAATTAAATGCAAAACTGGTTAAAATAAGAAAAGAAATATTTTCTTCACTTAGCCCCTGGCAAAGAGTTGAAATGGCACGGCATCCTAATAGACCTTACACCAATGATTATGTGAAATATTTGTTTGCTGATTGGCTAGAAATTCATGGGGATAGAAGGTTCGGGGATGATGCTGCTATTGTAAGTGGTGTAGGAAGCCTTCAAGGTATATCTTTTGTAGTTATTGGACACGAAAAAGGAAGGAAAACAGCCGAGAAAATTAAAAGAAATTTTGGCAGCGCACACCCTGAAGGATACAGAAAAGCCCTGCGAGTAATGAAATTGGCAGGAAAGTTTAATTTGCCTATTGTTTGTTTTGTAGATACAGCCGGGGCTTATCCTGGAATAGGAGCAGAAGAAAGGGGACAGGCTTTAGCAATAGCCGAAAACATTAAAGAAATTGCCGTTATTCCGGTGCCTATAATAGTAATAATCACTGGTGAGGGAGGAAGCGGCGGAGCCTTGGCTATCGGAATTGGTGATAAGATATATATGCAAGAATTTGCTGTTTATTCCGTTATATCTCCCGAAGGATGTGCTTCTATTATTTTTCGAGACCAGGAATATAAAAAGGAAGCCGCAGAATCTTTAAAAATTACAGCGGAGGATTTGAAAAAATTTAAAATTATCGATGGAATCATAAAGGAGCCGGAAGGAGGTGCCCACAGCGATCCTGAACAGGCAGCCCGTTTAGTAGGAGAAACTATCCTTGCTACGTATAATGAGTTAAAGGATATTCCCAAAGATGATCTTATAGACAAAAGAATTGAAAAATTTTCAAAAATGGGAGTATATATAGAAGGATAATGGCTTTAAGAGGAGACTTTAAGGATTTTGAATTAAACGATATATTTCAATTTATCCATATGGGAGGTAAAGATGGGGCGCTCCATCTTTCGGGTAATAATGGTACTGGAATCATATATTTTGAGCACGGAAATATTAAACACGCCGAGATAGGTGAACACGCAGGTACTGACGCAATAAATTTGTTTCTTAAATGGGATAACGGTACTTTTGAATTTATTGTAGGAGAAAGTACAGAAAAGGTCACTATTGACCTCCCTGTTAATAACGTAATACTGGAGGCTGCCAGACAGATAGACGAATGGACTAAAATGGAGGATGTAATACCTTCTGTAGAAGTTGTTGTTGATTTTGTAGAAGAGCCGGATATTAGCGATATCGAACTGAGACCTCTCGAGTGGAAAGCACTTTCGATAATCAACGGGGAAAAAACAATAAAAGAAATTGCAGAAGAGCTTAAAATGAAAACTTTCGATCTCGCAAAACTTTTATATGGACTAGTCCAATCCGGCTTAATAAGAGTAGAAAAAAAATAATTATGCTCGCGAAAACGATTCAGATTTCAGGAAAGGAGGAATGTTAATGGACAAAAGAAATATTTGTATTGCCGGACATGCGAACTCTGGTAAAACAACATTAGGAGAAGCAATATTATATAAAGCAAAGGTTACCAATAGATTAGGTTCTATTGATAACGGAACTTCGCTTTTTGATTATATGAAGTACGAAAAAGAAAGAAAATATTCCGTTAGCCTTTCTGTCGCTACTTTTAAATATGATAATGTAGATATCGACCTTATAGACACTCCCGGATATCTTGATTTTCAGGGGGAAATGATCGCG
>CAYYUB010000156.1:0-3195 GCA_964474855.1 uncultured bacterium | reverse complement strand
AAAAACTTACCGTTAAATTTAAATAAGTAAATACGTAATATGGTATTTTAAAATATGGAGGTAAAATGATACGTAGGGTAACCATTGTTATTGTTTTTTTTCTAATAGTAATGGGATGTATGGGTGCTAAAGAGGTAGCTATGTCTCTTGATTCAGCTGTGATTACAGGAGAGTATAGCATTCCTTCCTGTCCGGATTGGCTTCACACCGCAGTTTTTTATCAGATATATCCCCAAACTTTCTACGATTCCAATGGAGATGGTATTGGTGATTTGCCGGGAATAATTCAAAAGTTAGATTATGTAAAAAGTCTTGGTGTTGACGGTTTCTGGATAAATCCGTTTTTCCAGTCTCCTTTCAACGATGCAGGTTACGATGTATCGGACTATTATAAAGTAGCTCCACGTTACGGCACAAACGAAGATGCAAAACATATGTTTGAAGAAGCGGAAAAACGTGGATTAAAAATACTATTTGATTATGTTATCAGTTATACGAGTATTGAACATCCGTGGTTCCAGGAATCCGCCAAACAAGAAAAAAACAAATACTCCAACTGGTATATCTGGACTTATAATACCTGGTTAAATCCTCCCGAGGAATATAGAGATGCATTTATTAAAGGCTACAGCAGACGGAACGGACAATTTATGCGTAATTTCTACTGGAGCCAACCAGCATTGAACTTTGGATTTGCCTCACCCTGCGAAGACTGGATGTTACCAGTCGATCACCCGGATATCCTCGCAATGCAGGAAGAACTGAAAAAAGTTTTGCGGTTTTGGATGGACATGGGCGCTGATGGTTTTAGAGCAGATATGGCAGGAGCCCTGGTTAAAAATGCCCATATAAAAGAAGACAATAAGCTTTTTAGCAGGAGAGATGAAGGTACTAAAAAATTCTGGAATGAAATACGAACTATTCTTGATAATGAGTATCCCGGCTCATTTATGGTCGCGGAGTGGTCATATCCCGCATCGGCCCTGGATGGTGGGGGATTCCATGCCGATTTTTATCACTGGTTTTCTGAATACAATGACCTTTTGCAGAAAGAAAGCTGGCGAATCCTGAATGGATATTCAGAAGGATACAGCTTTTTTGATAAAGAAGGTAAAGGAGATATTACCAACTTCCTTAAAAGCTATCTAGACCAATATGAAAGAACTAAAGGCAAGGGATATATTAATCTTCCTCTAGGAAATCATGACCTTTCCAGACTTAATATCAAGCGTTCAACCGAAGATCTTGAAATTATTTATGCCTTCTCTCTTACAATGCCTGGAATTCCTTTTATCTTTTATGGCAACGAAATTGGTATGCGTCAGCTTTATGGATTGCCCCATGTAGAAGGCGCTTATAAACCCAGAGCGGGGGGGAGGACTCCCATGCAGTGGACAGCAGGGAGGAACAGAGGTTTCTCAACTGCTACTCTTGAAAAGTTGTATTTGCCGGTTGATACAGCTTCGGACGCTCCCAATGTGGCAGACCAGGAAAAAGACCCCAATTCATTGTTGAATCGGGTAAAAAAACTCATCCAACTCCGAAAAGAAGAAAAAGCCTTAACCGCGTACGCGGAATTTGTACCGGTGTATGCCAAAGAAAATACGTATCCATTTATATACGCAAGGGCGTATGAAGATGAAATGATACTGGTGATATTGAATCCCACTGACAAAGAAGCAAAAGCTAATTTCAGTCTGAAACCTCTCATTAATCGTTGTGAACTATTAGCGGGAACAGAAATGGAAATCGAGATCCAGGGAAGCAAGCATCAGGTTACAACACCTGGACAGAGTTACGCAATCTATAAACTCGTGAAGTAATTGAGAGTTACTACATGATTGAAGCGAGGACTAACCATTCATCAGGAACGCGGTCAATTTCTCCACCGCAGAAATTGCCGCTCGCTCTCAGCCGCGCTCTTCTTGAAATATAAAGATTTCAAGAGACCATGGCCGCTTGGCTTCCGAGACGTCCTTCTGAACGGTCAGTCCTCGCTTTTTTTACAATTCTAAAATATCTTAAGCGCCGAATGACGCGCTGGGTTATATCTTGTCAATGTTTCTTTCTTTTTGAACTTTGATTTGTAATTTTACATTTTGATATTTGATTTTTGCATTTTTACTTTACCGCTATATTAACCGTAGCGGGCTTTAATCCTCCAGAAGTAGCTTCCAGAGAAATGTTTCCGCATTTTTCTTTTGCTTGCACAACAACCAAACACATACCATTGAATGCTTTTCTGTAATTTGCTTTAAAAGGTTCGTGGCTTGTCTGGCATCCGTTATCAACTCCGGCAATAACTCCTTCTCCCTGTATCTTGAAATTAATCAGGTTATCAGCATAGGGAACTAATGTACCTTTATCGTCGAGCACTTTTACAGTGACGAATGAAAGATCTCTACCATCGGCATTAATTTGGCTACGGTCAGCTTCAAGCACAATCTTTGCTGGCTCTCCGGCAGTTTTTATTTCTTTTGTAAGTGGTTTCTCTCCTTTTTTATTCGCAATGGCTTTTATTGTGCCGGGTGTGTAGGTTAGTCGCCATACTAATTGATAATCGTCTTCACTTTTTTGTTTTTTACCAAGAGATTCACCGTTCAGAAAAAGCTCTACTTCATCATAATTGGTGTAAGTCCATACATCTATAATACTTCCCTCATCCCAGTTCCAGTGAGGAAAGACGTGTAAAACAGGCTTGTCTGTCCATTCGCTCTCGTAGAAATAATAGCCATTCTTTGGAAAACCGGCTAAATCCATAATGCCGAAATAAGAACTGCGTGCCGGCCAATCGTAGGGAGTAGGTTCGCCGAGATAATCAAATCCAGTCCAGATAAACATACCGGAAATAAAATCATGTTTTTTTACGATTCTCCAGGTTTCTTCATTGGTCGAACCCCAGGGTGTACTGCAATTGTCGTAAGATGAACAGGTGAAATCCGGGTTCCCATCAAATAACGGCAGGTCCCAGCGTGGAGGCCACCGTCTGATACTATCTGAAGGCATATCGTATGCGCCCCGGGTTGCCAGAGCCGAATTTGTTTCGGCAGCGATTAATTTTTTTCCCGGGTATGTTTCTAGAAAATTCGCGTATTTCTCTTCGCTGTAATTGTATCCTATTAAATCCAGGGCACCTGACCGGATAACTGGATTTGAAGGTTCGGTACTATTGCATGCCGATGTGACTGGACGCGT
>CAYYUB010000155.1:0-3201 GCA_964474855.1 uncultured bacterium | reverse complement strand
CCTCTTCCTACCCCTAAATTTCTTAAACTTAGCAAAAGCGCGTCAGTTCCGGAAGCCACGGCAACCGAATACTTTACATTGCAATACTCCGCAATTTTTGTCTCTAACTGCGTTACCTCTTTACCAAGGATAAAATGCTGGGACTCCAGCACTTTTCCAATAGCCGTATCAATTTCATCCTTCATTAAATTATAGCGACGTGTTAAGTCAAGTAATGGAACCTTCACTATCAACTCCTTTCTATTTTTATCTCAAAAACTCATACTTTCTTCTATAATATTTACCTGAACCCAAATGACCAAGAAATCAGGTAGAGGTATTCTTATACCATTCAAAGAATCTTCTGATTCCTTCCTCTATAGTGGTACTCGGGTTATAACCCAACAGTCGTTTTGCCTTACCTATATCGGCATAAGTCGTGGGAACATCACCCATTTGCTTATCCAGTTGTTTTATTTTGACTTCCCTCTGGGAAATTTTATCCAATATTTTTATCAGATACTTTAGAGTTATAGTTCTACCGCTTCCAACATTAATTATTTCGAAATTCGTGGGAGTTTCTACAGCGGATAGAACACAATCAATACAATCACCTATATACGTGTAATCACGAAGGGATTTGCCATCTCCAAACATCGGTATTGGTTCACCCTTCATTATAAGATTTGTAAACTTTCTTATAGCCATATCGGGGCGCTGTCTTTCTCCGTAAACCGTAAAAAATCTTAAAACTGTCACAGGTATTCCATATAAAAGATTGTATGTTCTACAGAAGAGTTCGGCAGCTCTCTTAGCGGTCGCGTATGGAGAAATTTGCAAGTCAACAGGATCATCCTCTGAAAAAGGCGTTTTTTTATTTATTCCGTAAACCGAAGAGGAAGAAGCGAATATAAATTGTTCAATATTATATTCCTTTGCCATCTCAAGTAGATTAACAGTACCTTTAACATCAACGTCCACATAGATTTCCGGACTCACGATTGAGGAGCGAACTCCCGCCATCGCGGCAAGGTGGACAACTTTGGTAGGTGCTGAGTGCCGAGTTCCGTGTTCGGAGTTTTTCTTCGACAACTTGCCGGAGAAGATATCACGAAGTAGATTAACGTCTAAAATATCACCTCGAATCAGTTCGAAATTGGGGTTTTTAATAACTTCGGAAATATTATTTTCTTTTAACTTCAGGTCATAGTAGTCATTAAAATTATCAAGGCATATAACAAAATATCCCTTCTCAATCAATTTTTCGACAAGATGAGAACCAATAAAACCCGCGCCTCCGGTAACCAGAACAATTCTCTTTTCCATAAATAGAGTTTATAAAACACACTCCAACTGTCAAGGGTTTCAGAAAATCAATACACATCTTCTATAAAATAAAAAATTGAATAATCTTAAGCACTTGACTAAAATAACCCGTTAAATACTTTTAATAATGAATAATAAAACTACAATTTGTTCCGGAACAACGGAAATAATTTAAAAAATGCTAATTACATGAAAACTTTAGATAATATGAAATTTATTTATAATTTTGCATATCTTCCGAAAAACACCAAACTTTTAACCAATATTAATTCGGCTACATGCAAATTATACGAAAAACTTAATGTCATCAACATAGATACATTAAAGATTTCAGATTATAACAAGAAATGCCTCAGTAAAAGATTGAATAACTTAGTCTCAAGTTTACAATTGTACTCTTACTTACTATCCCTGGCACTTGCTGATAACGAAATATCAGAAAAAGATTTTATTTTTGTAGATTATGGTGGAGGAATCGGAATTTTATCTTTATTAGCCAAAGAGTTAGGTATAGGAACGGTAATATACAATGATATATATGATGTATCCTGCAAAGACGCGAAAACTATTGGAAATCATATAGGAATTTCGGCAGACTTTTACGTCCATGGAAATATCGACGAATTAATAAATTTCATAAAAAAATCAAAATTTAATTGTAATGCTATATCATCTCACGATGTAATCGAACACATTTATGATATTGAACTTTTTTTTAAGAAAATACCTCTTTTATCCAAAGATGGATTGACTATAGTAATGTCATCCGGATCAAACATTTTCAATCCAAGAAGAAAAAGGCTCGAGATTAAAAGACAAATCGAAGTCGAACACTTTGATCAACAAAGAAAATGGGGACATAGAGAAATAGATTGTTTGGAATCATATCTGAAAATTAGGAAAGAGATTATTTCTAACTATCTAATAGAATCCAACAAGGAATTATCGAGAAAAGAAATCAATAAACTGGCAAAAAGAACAAGAGGAAAAAGGGCTGAAGATATTTTAAAATGCGTTGAATATTATCTTGGAAAAGGAATCTATCCTCCGGAACCAAAACATCCAACCAATACATGTGATCCGTATACGGGCAATTGGATGGAAAATTTGTTTGACCCTTACATTTTGAAAACAATCTTAGCAAAAAGAGGATTTAAAGCTCAGATATTAAACGGCTATTATGGCTATTATAAGCATCCAATTAAAAAGTTGGCAGTTAATTTTATGAATAGAAGTATAGTTCTATTAAACAAACAAGGAATACGGCTTGCTCCATTTTATATAGTTTACGGTCGAAAATAAAGTATTAGATTAGAACAAGTTTTTTTTATTTAATAATAATTAAACTTTTCTCGACTGAATTTAAAAAACTGGGTAAAAAAACAATATACATTCTTTAAGATTTAGTCCACAGACTTTCGATTCCGTCCACGGTTTTATCTATGGAAAAATTTTCCTTAACTCTCTTAAAACCTGCTTCCCCAAGCTTCTTCCTCATCTCATCATCCTCAAGTAGGTCTTTAATCTTCTCCGCTAATTTATCAGGACTGCCCGGCTCTACAATAAAACCAGTTTCGCCATCTAACACAACTTCTCTATTACCTCCTACATCTGTCGCGACTACGGGAATACCGGCTGCCATAGCCTCTAAAATAACAACAGAAAAACCTTCAGAAAGAGAAGGAAGAACAAACACATCTATTACCCGAAGAATCTCGGCAACATCATCACGTTCTCCTAAAAACAGGGCTTTTATTCCCAAATCTCCAGCCATTTTTTTTAGCTTTTTTTCATCCTTACCGCTGCCGACAATAAGCAACTCTGAATCCATTTTACTTTGGACTATCTTCGAAGCTTCAAGCAAGATTCTTATACCCTTAGTCGGCTCATACAATC
>CAYYUB010000154.1:0-3207 GCA_964474855.1 uncultured bacterium | reverse complement strand
AGGCTCCACAACCACAACCAGCGGTTATACAACCACAACGACCAGCGGCGGCGGCTCCACATATGTTGCCTATTTACTGGCCTATTTTCGTAATGAAAATGAAAAATTACATTATGCTATTAGTGCCGATCTGGAGGCGCGATCATTTACTGCACTGAATGGAGGTAATCCTGTTATGCAACAATTTGTAAGGGATCCCTATATCCACCGTCTGCAAAATGGTAATTTTGCTTTTGTTCATACTACAGGCATGGAAGGTAAGTCAATAGGTGTTTGGAGATCGAGTGATTTGATCAATTGGACTGGTGGAAGTGTAGGCATAATGGACAATACTGATACTGATAAATGCTGGGCTCCTGAGTTTATTTGGTGTAATGAAGAAAATAGGTATTATGTTTTCTGGGCATCCAGAACAAGTGCCTCGAGTTATAACAGAATATGGCACGCAACAACTACTGATTTTACAAATTTAAGTTCTCCGTCTTTGTGGTATGATATAGGAGATTGGGATATTGATCTGTCCATAATTCGTTATAATAATGAATATTTAGGTTTTCATAAAGTAGGTTTGCTCGAGGATTACAACAGGTTAAGCCGGACAAGCCGCCTGAGTCAAGGATTTGATAGAGGAATAGAAGTTTTTACTGATGGTTCACTACCAACTGAAGGGCCCGAAACATTTCAATTAATTGGGCAAAATAAGTGGTATGTCATAGTTGATCCTTTCGATTCTGCTATGGAAGTGTGGGAAACAACTAATTTTTCAAGCTTTAGAAGAATTCAGGTGTCCTTTCCTTCTGGAGCAAAGCATTGCAGTGTTATACAAATAACACAATCTGAGTTGGATGCACTGCGTGCAAGGTATTAATTCCCAACCCTTTGGAATGGAAAGGGTGAAGAACATCCTGTTGTAAAAATCTTAATGAAGTGATAGCTATCGGTTTCATTTTTGTTGCGATTAAGGAGGTTAAAGAAGCAGAACGGGGTATTAAATGCTGAAAATTTTGCATTAAAAGCACGATTGAAATTGATAGAAGATTAAGTAAAGAAGTAATTTGTCTTTTTAGTAGCGAGAGTTAACAATTGAACGCAATAAGGAGATAAGTATGAATTTCAAACGTTTAATGTTAGTTTTGAGTGTGGTTGTTATAGCTTTAGTAATAGCATTTTCATGGGGATGTGAAAAATCTCAACCAACATCTCCTCAATTAGAAGGAATTAATCAACCGGGTGTTAAAACCCGCCAAGAATGTAGTGTTAACCTAAATAGTCAAATGCAGTACATAGACGGATTTGGAGCCAGTACTGCATGGCATGGACAGATCAGCGATGCTGAAGCCAATGCCAGCTTTAGCAATGGCAACAACCAATTGGGATTAACCATCTTGCGTATCAGGATTGATCCGGGAGAAAGCTGGGGGGATGAGCTCGCAAACGCACAGAAAGCCAGGGCTAGGGGAGCGAAGATTCTAGCTACTCCCTGGACGCCACCTTTATCAATGAAGACTAATGGAAGTGCGGTAGGTGGTGAACTAAAAACCTCTGATTATGGGAATTATGCCAGCTGGCTTAATAGTTTCAGATCGTATATGTCCAGTAACGGCGCTGCAGTTGATGTAATATCCATCCAAAACGAACCGAACATCACGGTTGATTATGAATCGTGCGACTGGAATCCAACACAGCTGCTCAATTTTTGCAGGGACTATGCGCAAAACATTGGCGGTAATGTGATGATGCCTGAAGCTTATAACTTTGACGTTAGTTACTCCGATCCAACCCTGAACAACAGCACGGCTGCCTCGCACATTTCTCATATAGGAGGGCATCTCTATGGCGCTAATCCTTTTAGGTATTCGAATGCCATCAACAAAGGGAAAAGTGTATGGATGACAGAGATATATTTTGACGGGAATGATATAGGTACCGCTTTGACCTTTGGTAAGGAAATACTGGACTGTATGGCTAATGATATGAACGCTTATGTATATTGGTACTTACGGCAACCCAATTGCAACCTCATTAATTCGGGCGGTAGTATTAATAAGAAAGGTTATGTCATGGCCCAGTTCTCCAAGTTCATCAGGCCCGGTTATCACAGGGTTGATGCTACCTATAATCCCACATCGGGGATATATGTTACTGCATTTACAGGTTCTGGTAATGCAGTGATAGTAGCGATTAACCAGAATGGCTCTTCCAGTAGCATTACTTTATCATTTTCCGGAAATACCGTAAGCAACATAACCAAGTGGGAAACATCTAATTCCAATAATCTAAGAGAAATAGGTACCTATAGTGGTGGCAGTTCACTTACCAATTCTTTGGCTGGTAACAGTATATCTACCTTTGTTGGCACAATAGGCGGTGGGTCAACTACTACCAGTACCACAACCACAACAACCAGCGGTGGATATACAACCACCACTACAAGCGGTGGCGGCGGCGGCTCAAATAGTATAGTAATAAGGGCACGCGGGACAAATGGCAGCGAACACATCTACTGCTCAGTAGGCGGAAATCAAATTGGCAGTTGGACATTATCTACAAGCATGAGCAACTATTCTGCCTCTACTAACAATACCGGCGGCATTAACGTGTATTTCGACAATGACGGAACTAACAGAGATGTTCAGATAGATTATATCACTGTTAACGGTTCGACCCGCCAGGCAGAAAACCAGAGCACCAATACGGGTGTCTGGCAGAACAGTCAGTGCGGCGGTTCCAATAGCGAATGGCTGCATTGCAATGGTTACATCGGCTTTGGTGATGTCTCCGGTGGTGGCACCACAACAACTACAACCAGCGGCGGTTCAACATCCACAACAACAACCACCAGCGGCGGTTATACAACCACCACTACAAGTGGCGGCGGTGGCGGATCAAATAGTATAGTCGTAAGGGCACGCGGTACAAATGGTGATGAACACATCAACTTAACAGTAGGTGGAAGCCAAATTGGCAGTTGGACATTATCTACAAGCATGCGCAACTATTCTGCTTCTACTAACAATACCGGCGGCATTAACGTTGTTTTTGACAATGACGGAACTAACAGAGATGTACAGGTAGATTATATCACTGTTAACGGTTCAACCCGTCAGGCGGAAAACCAGGGCACCAATACAGCTGTCTGGCAGAATGGTTCCTGCGGCGGTTCCAACAGCGAATGGATGCATTGCAACGGTTATATCGGCTTTGGAG
>CAYYUB010000153.1:0-3210 GCA_964474855.1 uncultured bacterium | reverse complement strand
AAATATCGGGAGTAATTACTCCCATATCTTCAAAACTCTGCTTGTCATATCCTATCTTCAATCCAAATTCAGGTATAAACGCATGAGTTGGTATTGAAAGGGCAAACATTATAACAAAAACTACTAATAATTTTTTCATTATTACTCCTTTTTTTATTCAATATAATTTTAAAAATTAATTAGTCAAGATTAACTAAAATTAGCTAGAAAGACGAATGAAATAGTCGTACGTCAATCATTAGGATTTTGAATTTAGGGATTGGGATTTAGTAAGTTGGTAGTTGGAGGTTAGTGGTTGGTGGTTAAAAAAAATAAAAATCTGAGTAAATCTGCGTTCATCTGTGTCCAATTATTGGGGTGTGGTGGGATAATCTTGTGTTAATCTGTGTAATCTGTGGTTAATGTTTTCAAAACGAAAAGAAAACGTCCATTCCCCAGAATTTCTTATCATAATAACCGTCATATGTAACTCCCGTCATGGCCCAGAAAAACTCTACCTCAAGAATCTTCAAACTCAGTTCAAAATCAAATTTTTCATCATCGTAAAAAGTAGCCTGGACTCCGGGAGTTATTCTTTTATGATAAAAAGGATATTTTAAAGTCCCTTCTACAGCTCCCATGAATGAACGATCATCATAAGAGTAATCAACGAAAGCTTTCAAGAGATCACTATTTATGGCAAGCAAACAATTCTCCTTGTCAACCTCTAAACCTACGTATCTTGATTTAAAACCTGCTACCGAACTATCCAAATCCTCCGAAATAACACAGTAGATCGAATTATCGAGAGATAAAACGTAAATTGGAGCTATAAAAAAATCTTTCATTTCAAATTTATTTCTCCCAAATAAACCCTCACCCACAACATTTACCATAACCATGAAAATCGGATCTCTCAATCGAAATAGATATGAAGCAAATTCTCTGTCGTCGTGAGTTGCACCAAATCTTGCGTCTCCCAATTTTAGATAACCATACCATTTATCCTTCGTAGTCTCAAAAAAAAGATTGTCACAATCCACTGAAAAATTTAATATATCTTCATATATGGAAGCAGAAATATTACCATTAAAAATAAAAGGCAAGGAAATAGAACCAGACCCTTTAAGGACCTCCCCAATATCTCTCAAACCCAATATTCCTCCCGAACATGTTCCCCAATCTAATTTCCTATCGAAGTGCAAATGGAGCAATTTATAATCACCGTTCACTACCCTAAGATACGAATAAGGGATACTGTCATATTTCTCTCTACCTGAAAGCAGAAAAAAATCTCCTTCGCCAAGTATTGAACGGTTAATGTACTTTTGAGATTCAAACTGCGCTAAAAGATCATCGTTGTAGGAATATATTCCAATTGAAGGAGATGCATCGATCCAGGCAAATTCACGAAAATCTTGCCTGGGAAAAGGAAAAAGAATTAGAGGAAGTTGTACATATAGAAGCTGATAAGCTAAAAGACCCATATTCCCATTAACCACAGATTTTCACAGATCACCACAGATTCCCCTCTCCACACCAATATTTTTTCCTTAATTGAAAACATATTTATAAACTCAAACACAAATGAAATATCAAAATTTAAAAAACAAAATGACTAAATTAGGTTTTAAGTCTCGGGTTTTAGGTTTTAATAAAAAAATAAAAAGTCTTTTCACTTTATTCGTGTTATTTGTGTTATTCGTTGTTTCTCTTATTTGGAGTGGTGAAGGGATTCTGTATTCTGACTTCTGGCTTCTGAATTCTTTGTTATAATTTTGCATTTTAATATTTAATTTTTACATTTAAGGAGACCGCGTCTCTTTATGAGAAGTATCAATGAAGATAAAATAAATAATAATCAAGATCAACCCAACAGTCACAAAAGAATCCGCAACATTAAAAGTCGGCCAACGCCATCTTCTTACACCTACATCAATAAAATCAATAACCTCCATATAAAGCAACCGGTCTGTAAGATTCCCCAATGCACCACCTATTATAAAGGATAAACTTACAAGAGAAAATCTGCTTTCGTTCTTTACAAAAAGGAAGACAACAAATATAAACGCAATTATAGTAAGTGCAGTAGAAATAAAAGGTCCTCCAAATTTGAGACCAAAAACAGAATTCGGGTTTCTGATATATGTAAATCGTACTATATTGCCTATTATATTTTTCGAATCCCCATAGAACATAGTCCGCACAATCCATTTCTTTGTAATCTGGTCTAGAAAAAGTACAAAAAGAAAAATCGGGGAAAAAAATAATTTTTGTTTAAGACTTAAAATTTTTCTTTCTTCCAAGGTACCTTTTCTCTCTTTTCCGCACAGAACTTGCAGCATCTGGCATAAGGCACAGCCTTAAGTCTTTCTTTCCTAACCTGTACATTACAATCCTCGCAAACTCCATAATTTTTATCTATTATTTTCTGCAGACAAGCATCGATATCTTTCAACTTCTGTGTAAGTTGATTTATTATATAAGAATCCCTATCGATTCTATTTTCAACATCGGCAATATCTGCCATATGAGTAGGAAAAGGAGTATTCTCTTCTCCGTCTTCCAACGGATTACCTTCCACTTTGGGCTCTAAATCTCTTATCTCTTCAAGAACTTCTTCTCTTTCCTTTTTCAACTTTCTCTCAAAATACTCATAATCAATCTTCCAGCTCAAAATTTCCTCCTTTTATAACTCCAATACATCTTTCACAAAGGGTATCAAACTCGCTATCATCTCCAACACTCACCTTGAACGTCCAGCATCTGGAACACTTTTCCCCTTCTGCTTTTTCAACTCCATACGAACCCAGCTTACCTTCAAATGAATACTCTGAATTTATTTCAGACGCAAAATCCACTTTCGATACAATAAAAATCTCCTCTAAATATTCTTCTAATTCTTTTAACTCTTTTAAATCACTTTTGATAATTAGTTTCGCCTCAAGGGAATTTCCAATATAATTGTTCTCCTGAGCCGATTCTAATACTTTATGAAATTCATCTCTAACTTCAAGGATTTTTTCAAATTTACGAAGCAGGTCCTTATCGCTCTGGGTTACCTCACTAAATCCGGGAAAATCGGCAAGAAAAATCGACTCCTTGCCAAATAAAGATCGCCAAACCTCCTCGGTTGTAAAGGATAAAACAGGAGCAAGCATTACAGCAAGACTTTGGGTTAATTCAAACAATACAGTCTGAGCGCTTCTTCTCTTCTTACCTTCTTTTGAT
>CAYYUB010000152.1:0-3252 GCA_964474855.1 uncultured bacterium | reverse complement strand
GTTCGCATATTATACTTTTACCCGTACCGCTATTTCCGGTTACTCCAATAAGCATATTTTATTATAGTAAAGAGGATTGGTAATAGCAAGGCTTTTTTTAGCCGCAAAGACACTAAGACACACCCAACCCCAATAATTGGACGCAGATCTCCACAGATTAAAAAGAATTTTTTGTTGTCTTAAAAAATTCAACCCACAACCCCAATATTTAGACAGGATAAAAAAGGATTTACAGGATTTTATATTTTTTTGTTTTAACTTTCTAACCCTCTAACCCCCCTAACATTCTAACTCCAAGAATAGCCACAGATTTACACTGATTTTTTTGTTTTTTTGTCGTCGGTCTGCCGTTATCGGTCGTCCGTCATTCTTAAGACTTTGTCTTAAGAATTCCCTTGACATCTTTAATTTAACACATATACATAAACATATGCAGCGAATACATATATGGGTGAAGGGTGTTGTTCAGGGAGTTGGGTTTAGATTCTTTACCGTAAGACAGGCAAGAGAATTAAGCATATCGGGATGGGTCAGGAATACAGTCGATGGTGGTGTGGAAATTGCGGCTGAAGGTGAAGAGTGGAAGCTGAAAGAATTTGCCGCAAGCGTAAAAGTAGGTCCGTCTCATTCCACGGTAACGGGAATAGAAGTGAAAGAAGAAAAATATCAAAACGAGTTTAAAGGATTTGAAGTGAGGTTTTAAAATGGAAGAATTAAAAAAACATATTAGAGCTATACCGGATTTCCCCCAAAGCGGCATTCTCTTTAGAGATATTACCACCCTGCTTAAAAATAAAGAAGCTTTCAGAGAAGCCATCGACGTTATGGCTGACTTGATAAGAGGTAAAAAAGTCGACCTTATTCTCGGTGTGGAATCTCGAGGCTTTATATTTGCCGCCCCCATTGCATATAATCTTGGTTTACCTTTAAACCTTATCCGGAAACCGGGTAAATTGCCTGCCGAAACTATTAGCGAATCTTATTCTCTTGAATATGGAGAGAATACAATAGAGTTACATAAAGATGCAATAAGAAAAGGGGATAAAGTTGTTATATGCGATGATTTACTCGCAACAGGTGGAACCGCTATGGCAAGTGCTCACCTGGTCGAAAAGTTCGGAGGCGAAGTAAGCTTACTTCTTTTCCTCATAGAATTAATGGATCTTGACGGAAGAGAAAAACTAAAAGATTATCCCGTTGAATCGGTAGTTAAATATTAAAAAGAGAAGTAAGCAGCCAGAAGTCGGAAGCCGGAATTCTAAACCACAACCTTAGTTTTTGGGATTGATGGAGTTGTATGGAAAAATCCATAAAATTATTATCGGAATATTTCTATCCTGAGCCAAAAGCTACAGGAAAATTAATGGCTCAACTTGGAAGTGAGCTGAGTAAGAAAGGATTTAACGTAGAAGTCTACACCCGTCAACCTGATCATAGGGTAGCGAATAAGATGAAGTTTCCCGGTAAAGAGGTATATAACGGTGTTAAGATTAACCGATTCTCATGTATCCGGTTAGATAAAAAAAATTTATTATTTAGAATAATTAACTGGTTCTCGTTCTTTTTTCATTTGCTTATTAGCTTGTCTCTAAAGAGCAGCAGCAGGGATATCTTGCTTATTGTAACCAATCCTCCAATTTTGCCCTTTGTAGGACTATTCTTTAATGTCGTAAGAGGTCAACGATTCATTCCTATAATATATGATGTCTATCCTGATATCGCAGTTGCACTTGAAGTGGTGGGAGAAAAGGGATTTTTTGTAAAGTTGTGGAAGAGGTTGAATAACATACTATATCGGAAAGCGTCTAAGGTTGTGGTAATTGGCAATCAAATGAAGCGAACGATAATAAATAATACCGGAGCGAACTTTTTTGAATCAAAGTTTAAAGTGATCTATAACTGGGAAGATCAGGAGTTTATAAAACCCCTTAAGAAGGAAGATAATACTTTCGCAAAGAGAAACGGATATAATGAGGTTTTGACCGTTTTATATTCCGGAAATTTTGGCTTATACAATGATTTATGTACTATAATTTACGCTGCAGAAAGAGTTGGGAAATTGCCTGTAAGATTCGTTTTTATAGGCGACGGAGCCCAGAAGAAAAAATTGAAGAAAATTGTTCGGAATAAAAATTTAAAGAATGTGGACTTCCATCCTTACCAGCCGCTGGACAGGCTTCCTGAGACTTTAACCTGTGCGGATATTTCAGTGGTGTCGGAGGATGAACGGGTAAATGGGCTTTGTTCTTCCAGTAAGCTCTACAGTTCTCTTGCATGTGGACAGGCAGTACTCGCGTTGGTGAGCAGCGATTCAGACGTGGCTGATATAATACGGCGTTGCAATTGTGGTTTTAGAGTTGATCAGGGTGATGTTCATCAGGTGGTAAATCACTTGAAGTTCTTTCTTTGCAACAGGGATGAGTTAGAAAAAATGGGTAAGAGAGCACGGAAACATTTTGAGGGATATTATACTATTACGCATTCCATAGAAAAATATGTGAAAATGTTGAAAGAGGTGTAGTTATATTAACTATCCTTATTTAAGTTTTTAAAATTGCGTTTTTCCGCAATGACACGGATCTGATAACTATTTCTAAATATTGCGTATATTCTTGAGGCAAGATGGAAGATATTTTTACCAAAGAGTTTTCTTATTGTTTTATATCCCGGAGGCCATGTATGTCGAATGGTGTCAACCTTTACGATATTATACCCCGCTGCTTTAAATAAATTCCCAAGGGTAAGTGGATTCCAGGTATATAAATGTTGATTGATATCGTTTTCTCTAAAGTCCTCACGAGGGGTCTGGATAGATATATTAACCCGAAGTCAAGATTTTATAACATTGCTACCCAATAAGTAGAATGCATGTTAGCTGACATTTTTGTTTTTTTCTCTGTGTATCTCTGTGCCCTCTGTGGTAAAAATAGTGTTTGGGTTTTGGGATTGGGTTTTAGTAAACACAATTAAATTGGGTGGAGGGGCTCTGTAGTACTGTCAGTCAAGTCTTTGTTTTTTTTGCAAAAGATTGAAAAAATCAGCCATTGAGATTGCTTCGCATAGGTTGAGTAAGAAGTAAAACTCGCAAAGACATTATTGTTCGGGACTGGGAAGTCCCTCCTACTTTTTTTATAAACACAATTAAAAGGGTGGATGTGGTGGGCTTTGCGTTCTCTGCGTCTCTGTGTGTTTTTCTGTTCTCTGTGTCCTCCTATGATATATTCGTATATAAATAGTTAATTATATCTCCCT
>CAYYUB010000151.1:0-3277 GCA_964474855.1 uncultured bacterium | reverse complement strand
GATAAAAGGTCCGTAAATACTTATAAGAACGAGTCCTATTGAAGCTATTATAGACCAAAACAATATTTTATTACTTAAGAAATTCCGATTAAAAATTGAAGAAAGTTCATATCTCCTCGACATAACGTTCGCAAACTGGCAGTAAGCAATCGTTAGAAAACTTATCGTTGTTGCCCTGGCATACAGAATAGTATTCTCATTTCCTATGGTAAGCGTTACTCCTTCTCTCAACATAAAGAGCGCGAAATTGGCAAAAGCAAGAGCACCTATTAGAACTCCCAGTAGCGCTACCTCGATAGAAGTCTTTTTATTTAGTATGTGTTCTTCCTGTTTTCTGGGAGGGGTATTCATAAGGTCTTTTGGCGGAGGATCGTAGGTTAAGAATGTCAGAGGCATAATTTCGGCAAGCAGATCAATCGCAAGAATTTGGATCGCAAGTATAGGGATAGACCAATTCCATAAAGCAACGCTCGCAAGGCCCAGAAGAACAATAACGAGCTCTGCCCCATTTGTGGTCATAGAAGCCAGCACGGTTTTCTTAAGGTTGCTGTAAATGGTTCTTCCTTCTTTTACTGCCTGGACGAGTGTAGGAAAGCTGTCATCCAGCAGTATAAGTTCGGAAGCTTCCTTTGCTACATCTGTTCCCGTTTCTCCCATTGCTACACCGATATCTGCTTTCTTTAATGCCGGAGCATCATTGACTCCGTCTCCGGTTACCGCCACTACTTCTCCATTTTCCTCAAGAAGTTTTACAATGCGCAGTTTATCTTCGGGGTCCACACGGGAGAAAATAAGGGTATTGTTTTTTTGCATAATCGCTGATAGTTCTTCGTCGTTTATCTTATCAAGCTCCTGCTTATTTATTACCAGAGGGTTTTCCCCGTTCTCCGAGAGTCCTATTTCTTTACCTATTGCCTGTGCCGTTATAGCGTGGTCCCCTGTCATTATAAAAATCTTAATTTTTGCGTTTTGACAGTTTTTTACAGCGGCGCCCACCCCTTCTTTAGGAGGATCCATCATACCAGCCAGGCCAAGGAAAATAACGTCTTTTTCAACTTCTTCCACAATATAATCCCTACCGTCCTTTTCCAGGGGTCGATATGCAATGGAAAGTACTCTTAAGGCTTTTTTTGAGTATTCTTCATTTAATCTTCTTATTTTCTCTCTGTCCCTTTCCTCCATAGGTTTGATTTTGCCGTCCTTATATATAAATTTACTGATAGAGAGTACGCTGTCGGTTGCCCCCTTCATAGTTAGAACCTTTTTATTCTCAAATTGTCTGATCGAGCTCATTCTTTTTCGCTCAGAGTCAAAAGGAAATTCGTGCAGCTCGGGGTTTTCCTCGTCTTCTTTTGGAGAACGGGTACCCAGTTTTGTGGATAGCGTAATAAGAGCCGCTTCGGTTGGATCTCCCAGCGGATACCACTGATTATGTTTCTCATCCGGGGCATGAATTTCAGCGTTGGAAGCCATAGTGGCGGCATCCATCATAATTTCAATTTCATCTATTTGTTTTTCTGAAAGTTCTTTTCCTGTTTCATCAAGTATTTTTCCTTCAGGTTTGTATCCTATTCCCGTTACTTTAAATTCTTTTCCGTTAAACCAAATAACCTTAACTGTCATTTCGTTCTTGGTGAGAGTACCGGTTTTATCGGTTGCGATTACGGTTGTAGAGCCCAATGTTTCTACCGAAGAAAGGGTTTTTACTACTGCTTTTTTACTTGCTAGTCTGTTGCTGGCTGTTGAGAGTGCTACTGTAACCTGTGCAGGTAAAGCCTGCGGAACTGCGGCGACTGCAATACCGAGAGCGTACATCATGCTGGTGAAAAAATTAAACCCCTGGGTTAAAGATATAAAGAATAGTGCTGCACTAATTCCGACTACAATTGCCGTAAGGCGATTTCCTAGAACTCCCAGTTCTTTTTCAAGAGGAGATTTTGTGTCTTGAGTTTCTTCAGTCATAGAAGCTATTTTACCCAGCTCGGTTTTCATCCCGGTTTTTACAACAATTCCCCGCATATTTCCTGACGCGACCGTTGTTCCCACATATGCCATATTATCCCTGTCTGCCAGGGGACAGTCTTCCTTTATGGCGTTACTGTGTTTGTCCTGCGGCATCGATTCGCCCGTTAAAGAAAAATCGTTTGTACGTAGATTAAAAGATTCCATAATACGTATATCAGCAGGAACTTTGTCTCCTGCTTCTATCTGTATTATATCTCCGGGGATTAATTCTCCTTGAGAAACTTCTGTCAGTTCTCCTTCTACAAGTTTCTTTGCCGGAGATTCAATTAAAGCTTTCAGACGTTCTAATATTTTCTCGGCTTTATACTGCTGAACAAAGCCGATTATAGCGTTAATAATAACGATTACAAACATTATTGTCCCATCGCGGGTGTTGCCGATAGAGAATGAAATAATACCGGCAATTATAAGAATTATTACCAGAGTTTCTCTTAGCTGGGATAGAAATATCAGCCACTTTGGCGCGGCGCCTTTTGTTTCCAGTTCGTTTTTACCGTACTCCTCAAGTCTTCTTTTAGATTCTTCAGCGGATAATCCTTTTTCGTTAGTACCAAGTGCCTCAAGAGTTTCTTTAACGGTCATCCGGTAATAATTTTTTCCGGGCATTTATTACCTCCCAGGATTTTGTTCTAATAACACGGGTATAAAAATACTATTCGGATTATATAATAACCTTGTACAAAAACAAGTCTCGGGTGGAAATCCTGGGATGAAAATATATTTCATTACTTTGATAGCAAAAACCGCGCGTTTGCTCACGCGGTTTATTGATAGAAATGGATTGTTAGAAAGGATAGAATTAAAAGAAGATACTTCCGCAGGTTAACAGAAGTTTACGTTTTTTTCTTCTTATGTCTATTAGCTCTTCTTTTCTTTTTTCTTTTATGTTTTTTTATTTTCTTTAATTTTCTTTTTCTTCCGCTTGGCATAATCTTTTTCCTTTTTACCTCCTTTTGTCTTTATCTTGAGAATGACAAGAAGTTAAACAAAATTAGAGTTCTGTCAACCCTTTACGATAAAATCACTAACTATGTTTTTAACCACGAAAAATATTATTTTCACCGCAAAGGCTCGGAGAACACAGCGCGGCAAAGCCGCTACCCTCCCCCAAAAAATTATTATCACACAGAGACGCAGAGAACGCAAAACCCACAATGCCCCAAATTTTATTGTGTTTAATTAAAACCCATCATACAACCCAAATTTTTTAACATGTAGAACATGTAGTGATTGTAGTTATTATTTTTCCAAT
>CAYYUB010000150.1:0-3311 GCA_964474855.1 uncultured bacterium | reverse complement strand
ACTATGATTATATGTTCCTATTTAACTGTTCGACGATTTGGCTTAAGAAGAACAATAAAATATCAATTCACATTTCAAGGTCTGACCCCGTTGATATATTTTACCATTTCACATTTCAAGGTCTGACCCCGTTGATGCTCTTGGACTTTAATATACTTCTGGAAATTTTATTTGATCGGCATGGAGAACTCCAAAGCGGATTCTTTGAATCTATTAAATAGACTTGGACTTTCAATGTATCACAGCGCAATTACATTTCTTACGATTGGTTATGGAGATATATTCCCTCAGGGAAGCCTCAGATTATGGTCAAGTATCGAGGGGTTCCTTGGATTATTTCTTATGGCATACTTTACAATTTCATTTGCACGAAAGGTGTTGAGATAAACTTAAAAATGAAAAAAGAACAGAAAAAATATTTAGAAGTTAATGAATATCAAGATGTTGCAGATACACTATATGCAGTAAGTGGAATGGTATTATTTTCTTTCGCTAATCATAAGTGTGATATAAAAAATTTGATAATAAGGAATTTTATAGCCAGGGGTTCAATGATGTTAGAAGCAATATTCAAACTTTGGAAAATGTCGGACTATCAAGATGCATGGGTTATACATAGGGGACTACTTGATCGGCTCTTTCATCTACACGAATTAGGTACAAAAGATGAATTTTGTGAGTTTGATGATTGGTCCTTTTTTCAACAATACAAAGATCAAAACAGGCTTAGAAGCGATGATAAGTTTAAACACGAAGCTGTTGGATGGGTTTACGAATTAACTGAAGATCAAAAATCTCGCATAAAATCATTATCAAAAAATCCACCAAAATGGAAACGACCTAAAGCAAAAAATGTAGCAAAATCTATGGGTTTAGATTTTTTGTATAAATATGGTTATGATTTTGCTTCCACTCATGTTCACCCAATGGCAAATGACGGACAACAAGATTTTTATACTATAACAAAATTGAAGCCAGCTCCAATTTTTCCCGATCAAATTAGCGTACTTTCAAATTCGATTTTAGTTAGCTCTTTATTTTTACAGGAAGCATTAAACCTAAGTTCTTTCGAGTGGCGTAGAATTTTATGGACTTACCTAGAAGAAATACGATTATTTTTAAATAAAGGAATTGATTCATACAAAAAATCTTTTCTAAAGTTGGACCATATTTTTCCGGCGATGGAATTGTGCGAGAAAACTAAGGATTAATTACGTAGAGGTGTAAGGCTTTCTTTGAAAAACAAAAATGATAAAATTCAAAAATAGAGAACAGATTTAAAATTTAAAAAACATCAAGAGAATTTGGTTTTACCTGCAAGGAAATTGATACGGCAATTTGGCAAAATTATAAAAGTTAATGAGGAATAAAGGAGTTAAGGTTTAATTTTTGAATTATTATTTGTATTCTGGATTTATAAATCCGTTATCATATAAAATCTTAGATAAGCTCTTTGCTATCGAGTCCACGCGGCGTTCAATTAATATATTGTTTAAGAACTGATTTCCGATGGACGAGGTCCATAACTTCCTGAGTTTTTTGTAGCGAAACTCTGAAATCAAGCCCTTCAAGGGGTGGTTTTTTTTGAATTTCCCGTATTCATGAGCTCCATCAAAATCTTGTCCAAATTCTTTTCCTAAAGGTTTGATTTTGTCTAACTCCTCTTTCTCAACAATAATGTGCAAAAACTCATGTATAAAACACTCAAGTAAGCCTATCGAATATTGCTTTTTGTAAATCCTAATAATCTTCTTATCATATTCAACCTGGCCAGATGCTTTTCCACCTTTATCCTTATCTATAAGTTCATCATGATATTCCACTTTCCACTTTTCGCCAAGGATATTTACGAAATCGAAGTTTTTCATAGGCAACTCCTTTATAAGGTTAAAACAAATCCTTTTGTTTTCGCAGCTCTAAAATATCACATAGTTAAAAAGCAAGCCTGTTTATATCGAATATTTTAGGTGAAAAACTTTTATAATAAGTTTGAATAACATATTGTTTTTTCTTTATTATTATATTTCGATAAGTCCAACTTTTTCTACTAACTTGGAACAAAGTTTCTTGTATGCTTTTGCGGATTCGGTTTTATCTCTAAATCCTTTCAATTTGAAGATAATAGGTTTATATTCACCTTTTTCTACGGCCCCTATTTCGCCTACAATTGTTTCGGGTTTTCTTGGATCTATTTTTATCATGGAGAAATGATTCATATTCATTATACTGTCTCTTTGTCCACGTATAAACATATTGCCTCCTTAGCTAAAATTTTACGCTCCTCTAACACTTTTTTCAAGTTAAACATAGCTTACTTGCTTTATAAATATTGATATTCTAATTGTTTCTATATTATATTTGGATAACATAAAGTTTGTAGGTATTCCCCGTTTTCTCTCTTTTGATTTTTTCAATACGTTCTAAATAATAAGCTACAGTTGAAATCAATTTCCCGTCATCATATCCTAAATTGTTCTTCATTTCTCTCTGCAAGCTTCCAGGATTATCTTTAACATATTTATAGAGCTTAGAAGCAATTTCTGCTATCAAAAAACCCCTTTCTACTGTTTTTTCCCATGGCTTTAAATCTGAAATATTTTCCACAAGCTCTTTAATGTTCTTTAATTGTCCAATTGCTCCGTAAACCCCAAAGAAAACCGAAGCTTCTTCTATTGCTGGGATACTGCTGATAACAAAAGAACCGCTTTCTTTCTTCTCGTATTCGATAAATGGTTCTATTAGAGAAAGACTTAATTGACAATACTTTAACATTTCTTTATAGTCTTTATCTTTTTTGTGTTCTCGAATCTTATCTAAAAAAGAAAAGTAAGTATGAACTAATTTTCCTAAAGGCTTTCCTTTGTTAGCTTCCCTTAATTTTTCAAGTAAGGGTGAATCAGTATGCGTTTTTGGTAGAAAAGGTTTGTTTGAAAGTGCAGAGATATCAATGATATCCATTGATCCAAAATAGTCTTCTTCTCTTGAAGTCACCCCTTTCTTTAACTGGGTTCTTATATGTCCAATTATATAAAGAATGGCTCCGAAAATTAATGTTAATAATCCCAAATTAATTCCAGCTATAGAACTTTTAGAATATGCAGGCACACAAATAATTAAACCAAAGACAACAAGCATTATTCCTATTAGTTTAAACTTCATATCAACCTCCTATATTTATAGTATACTCAGAATGGGGGTGGGATGTCAAGGGGTGGTTTTTCGAAATCCGAAAAACAAGATAAATGGTTGAATTCGTAAATCGTTAATTAATCGTATTTTTTTTCTCAGATATTACAGGTGCTATTCGCATT
>CAYYUB010000149.1:0-3340 GCA_964474855.1 uncultured bacterium | reverse complement strand
AAAGATTCACTCTTCAATGGTAAAATTGCAGAGAAGCAGAAAAACAACAAGCCTTTCTCGCTTTAGAAAAAATAAAAAAACATTAAGAATCCAGTACAACCCTCCAAACGCGAAAATCATAAGAGATAAATATGAGGTTGTGGATTAAGATAGCAGCCGGAAGCCAGGAGCCGGAATTCAGAATCCCTTCCCAACCAAAAAAATGTGTTTTTGAAGAGGGGTGAGGGATGCAAAAGGTTATAACGATTTCAACAGACAGACGAGAAGCCTTATACGATGTCACCCCACAGGTGGTTGAGTGTGTTAAGGAATCTGACGTGAAATCGGGATTTGTTAACGTTTATGCTCAAGGAGCCACTTCTGCTATAATGATTCAAGAGAATTGGGATGACAGTGTTCAAGAAGACGTCGTTGATTTATTAAGAAAGCTAATTCCTCAAGGTATCTGGAAACATGATATACAGGACGGTAATGCAGATTCACATTTAAAAGCTGGTATTGTCGGACCAAGCGAGACTATTCCTATAATCGATAGTAAGCTTGGCCTTTCAACCTGGCAGAATATATTTTTCTGCGAGTTTGACGGACCAAGAAGCAACAGAAATATACTGGTAACAATTTCAAAAGCTTAAAAAAATGAGAATCTGGTCGTTGCATCCGAAGTATCTGGACAAAAAGGGACTTCTTGCCCTCTGGAGAGAGACACTTTTGGCGAAACAAGTCCTCGAAGGAAAAACAAAGGGATACAAAAATCACCCACAACTTGACCGATTCAAAAAAGCCAAGAGCCCAACTAACTGTATCAATCAATATCTGGCAACTGTTTATCAGGAATCGGTTAGACGGGGATATAATTTTAATAGTGGCAAAATCAAATGGAACTTCAAGTGCGTAACAATGACAGTAAAGAGCGGACAATTAAATTATGAAAAAACTCATTTGCTCAACAAACTGAAAATACGAGACATCGCAAGATATAAAGAGTTGACCCAAAAAAGAAAAGTAGAACCTCATCCGCTATTCAAGGTAGTTGAAGGTACAATAGAAGAATGGGAAATAATCGGAGATAAAAAATCTGTTTGAGGTTGAATTTTCCGGGAATTTGGTTTATAATATTAATAGGGCTTAAGAAAAAGTTAAATTTTAACTGCAAAAAAAAGAAAGGAGTATTATTTATGAAGATGAATATAAAAGTACTTGATTTAGTGTTATGTTTTTATGTGTTTGTGATTGCTCAAACTGCTTTTTGCAAGGTAAGGCTTCCGCATTTGATAAGTGATGGTATGGTGCTGCAGCGAGATGCTGATGTTAAAATTTGGGGTTGGGCCAAGTCAGGCGAAAAGATAACAATAAACTTTAATGGAAAGAAATATAATGCGACAACAGGCAAATGCGGCAGATGGGTGGTTACTCTTTCTGATTTAGAGGCTGGCGGTCCATACAATATGAAAATTATTGCAAGTAATGAAATAGTAATAAAAGATGTTCTTATAGGTGATGTTTGGGTGTGCTCAGGTCAGTCTAATATGGTTCTGCCTATGAAAAGGGTAGAGGATCTGTACGAAGATGAAATTGCTCATGCTGAAAATCCTTTTATAAGGCATTTTTTTGTGCCCGAAAGGTATGATTTTAATGCACCCCGGGAAGATCTGGAATGGGGCAAGTGGAAATCGGTGAATCCTGAAAATATTATTCATTTCACTGCAACAGGCTATTTTTTTGCAAAAAAATTATATGAAAAATATCAAGTGCCCGTAGGTTTGATAAATGCAAGTATTGGAGGTACGCCTATTGACGCTTGGTTGAGTGAGAATGCTTTAAAAGAATTCCCTGCATCCCTTGAAATAGCAGAGAAATTCAAAGATAGTGCTTACGTGAATAAAATTGTTAGAGAAGATAAAGCGCGTATCAATAAATGGTACAGTCTTTTAAAACAGCTCGATAGGGGATACTCAAATCCCGAAGAAACATGGTTTGATCCAGGGTACGATGCCTCTGCGTGGGCAACCATGGAATTGCCTGCTTTCTGGGAAGATGAAGGGTTGGAGGACATTGATGGGGTTGTCTGGTTCAGAAAAGAAGTCGATGTTCCTGCTTCCATGATAGGCAAACCGGTAAGACTTTTAATGGGTAGAATTGTCGATAGTGATTCGGTATACATTAATGGTGTATTTGTTGGTACGATTTCATATCAGTACCCTCCCAGAAAATACGATGTACCAAAAGATTTGCTTAAAGAAGATAAAAATACCATAGTGGTTAGGGTTGTTAATAACATAGGACGGGGCGGTTTCATCAAAGACAAACCATACAAGTTAATGGCAGGAGTACAAGAAATAGATTTAAGAGGCCAGTGGCAATACAAATTAGGGGCAAAGATGGATCCCCTAGCCGGTCAAACCTTTGTTCAGTACAAACCATTAGGTCTTTATAACGGAATGATTGCTCCCCTTCTAAACTATAGAATCAAAGGAGTAATATGGTACCAGGGAGAATCCGATGCCTGGGAACCAGTTGAATATCGGAAAATATTTCCTGCTCTTATAAATGACTGGAGACAGAATTGGAATCAGGGAAAATTCCCCTTCCTTTTTGTACAGCTTCCTAATTTTATGGACCCAAAAAACCAGCCATCCGAAAGTAACTGGGCGCTTTTAAGAGAAGCTCAGCTTAAAACGCTTTCTGTTCCTAATACTGGTATGGTTGTTGCCATAGATATCGGGGAATGGAATGACATTCATCCTTTAAATAAGGAAGATGTTGGTAATCGATTAGCGCTTACGGCACGAAAGGTGGCATATGGGGATGAAGACGTGATTTATTCGGGACCTATTTATAAATGTATGAAGATTAAGGGAAACAAAATAATTGTTACGTTTACGAATACGGGTGGTGGTTTAATTGTAAAAGGTGGCGGGAAACTGAAATATTTTGCTATTTGTGGTCCTGATAGAAAGTTTATCTGGGCAAACGCAAAAATCGAAGATAATAAAGTGATTATCTGGAACGACAATATTGGTAGTCCCGTTGCTGTTAGGTATGCATGGGCTGATAATCCTAAAGGTGCGAATTTGTATAATAAGGAAGGTTTGCCGGCATCGCCTTTTAGAACAGATAATGAATAATACTTACAGGAAAAATATTGGTGCGAGATCTATTGACCTCGCACCGTAATCCTTTTTTATTATTACTAAGCGATAATCTTTAGTTGTTTACCTCTGGTTGATATCTATTTTCGATTTAACGATTTGAAGTTTTATTTTCTTGAAAGCGCTCATGTCTTTTACAAGGATAATTTTTGCTCTGCGGACTCTATCTCTTAATTCTTCTATTCTTTTAG
>CAYYUB010000148.1:0-3353 GCA_964474855.1 uncultured bacterium | reverse complement strand
TGTTGAGGCTTGCCGCGAAAAGCGGATGCTTATCTCTTTTTATGGGTATCGAATCCGTATCTCCAAGCAGTTTAAAAGAAGTCGGAAAAAGTATGAACAAAGTAGAAGAGTACAAGGAATTGATAAAAATAATTCACGATCACGGCATAGCTATTATAGGAGCTTTTATTTTCGGTTTCGATTCGGATGACAAAAGTGTTTTTGAAGAAACCGTGTCTTTTATCGATAGGAACCAGATAGAACTGCCAAGCCTTGCTATACTTACTCCACTGCCGGGAACACGCCTCAACGAAAGAATGGAAAAAGCGGGAAGAATAATCAGCCGTGATTGGTCAAAATATACCGTAGGTGAAGTCGTTTTTCAGCCTAAACTTCTAACTGTCGAAGAACTGCAGGAAGGTTATTACTGGTCAAGAAAACAACTTTCTTCTTTTTCCTCGATTTACAAAAGAACTTTCCATTTAAAAAAATCCTCGCTATTATATATTCCAGTTAACTTTATAATGAGAAAAGCGTCTCGAGCCACTCTAAAAGAAGCTGCTAATAACAATATCTACACCGGATTATTCTGAGTAAAAGTTAAAAACTTTTTCCATATTTTCACCAGTAGTGTTGCAAATCTTATCGAAAACTTTATATATTATTGAAGAAATTTATGGTTGATATAAAATACAAACCAATAGGAATCATTCATTCTCCCTTTAAAAAGCCACAGGGAATACCCATACAAACCACTGCTGCAAAAGGTATTAAGGGCACCGTTGAAATATTTCCGGAATATGCTGAAGGCTTAAAAGATGTCGAAGGGTTTTCTCACATTATTTTAATATGTCATTTCCATTTATCCAAAAAAACGTCGCTAAAAGTAAAACCTTTCATGGATAACCAACTCCGGGGAGTATTCTCAACACGAGCTCCAAGCAGACCCAACCCAATAGGTCTCTCGATAGTACGTCTTGTTGGTGTCGAAGAAAGAACACTTCTAATTCAAGATGTAGATATCGTAGACGGAACACCTCTTCTGGATATCAAACCATATGTGCCCGATTTCGATAGTAGAGAAGACAATAAAATAGGATGGTTGGAGAAAAACATACATAAACTTCCATTATCTTTTGATGATGGTAGATTTAAGAAATAGTTTATTATTGAATATTTTACGCAAAAAGCCAGATTTAAACATCAAGTCTACTTATTTCTCATTGTAATCGGTTAAAATTTCCATGGCATTTGAAACGCTTTTTCTATAGAAAACTCAAAATTACCTATATTGAAATCAAATATATTTTTCGCTCTTGGAAATTTCGGATACATCCTTGCTCTAATTCCTACCTCAGTTGAACCAAAGCCTCCGCTAACCCCCCATATGACATAAGCCTTATTCTCATCAACCCTGTATCCTACACCAATACTCGGTTCTAAATTCAATATGTAAAGAGCAGAGGTTTCCAACGTAATAAGCCCTCCTACAGTAGTCATCGGCTCTTCCCAATCCGGAGAATAGATTATCTCGGCGAATGGTCGTAAGTAGACATCACCAAAGTAAACCGGTATTAAATTATTCCCTTTTTCAATACTGAAAATTCGATAGTCAATTCCGAATTTCATTCCCCCACCTGATCTCATTCTTTTTTCCCCTCCAGAGATCGGTTCTAAAAGAGTAGAATCCGGATTATCTTTATCCCATATTCCTATTCCTGAGATAAGTACTGAGAAACCCGGGTATGAAAAATCACTCCCTACGTAAAGTTGATAACTTTTTCTGTTAATATCACTCCCCATATTTTCAGACTCATATATTACAGAAGGAGAAAGGAAAAATTTCTTATTATGATCCCCGAATATAAATATCGGAGAAAAAGTTAATGGTCTTCTCCTGGAGTCAAGACTATCGTGATAATTCGCAATAAAATCCAGATAAATATCCTGCAATCCACTCCTAGCCGAGATCATCATTGGATATGAAAGGGTAACCGTAGCCGAGCGTTCATCTCTGTCTTTTTGCACCTCAGCACTTAGAAAAGAAGGCCTTAAGAACATAGTTGTATATCTTATATCGTAGCCTGTAAGACCAGTTTGCTCTTCGTAATCTAAATACCATGATAAGTTTCTGGTACCTGAAGCATCCATTCCGAAAACGTTAAGTCTAATATTCGTCCTGTCTTCTTCTGAAGAGAACGTCGGAAATCTCAAAATAGGATCCCATAAGAGATGCCTGAAATTATTAATATAGCCTCCTTTTTTATATTCCAGGTTGGCGTATGACGGCAGGGAAGGATCAGGCAAATCTTCAAATACCTCTATATTTTCCCCTTCTGTCAGTCCCACCACTTCAATAGTCTGCCCTTCGGATGACATTCCTATAAAATATATTTCATCATCCAGTACCACAGGATAGGTACAAAAAGGAAGGTCTGTAACCTTATAAAGAGAATAGTCTTTCCACATATAAGCCTGCCAGAAGCCAAGTCTATTAGAGGAAAACAAGAGATCTTCCCCAACGAAATTAAGTCCACATTTTGAATAAGGCTCTTCAATTTTCACTGTATCCCCTCCAAGAAAGAAAATCTTGTTGCCTTTATCCTCATTATGCATTAGTATTGCTATGTTATCTTCCCCGACTACAATATCGTATGGAACCATAAAATCCGAGGAGAAAATAACATCCCTTTTATCTTCATCTATTATTTCAATAATACCCCCTCTCCAACCTTTTTGTCTGCCTATAATAAGTTTACCATCACCCTGTATATCAAAAGTCCGTAATGTCCCGTCGTCAGAATAAATCTTCTTTTTTCTCGAAGTACTTATATCAAAACTGTATATATCATTTCTAAGTTTAAACCCAATAAGATTTTCGCTGCTTTTAAAGATATCAATTTTTCCATAAAATATCTTTCCATTTTTTATTCGCATGGGCATATCGGAAAGCCCAAGGTCTTTCAAAAGGACTTTAGATTCACCCGTTTTTGGGTCCAATTGTAAAATTTCCGAATAATATATGCTTTTATAAACTGAGTATTTTATTATCTTATCTCTTATAAAATATAGATAATGTTCATCATGTGTAAGAAAGCCAAGAAATTCATTTCCCGAATATACGACTTTTGAATTTTGAGTAAAATTATATTTTGCCAGGTCTTTTTGAAATTCGCTTTTTAGTTCATCATAAAGCCCAAAAGAAAATTCCCCATAAGCTGATTTATGAGTTAATTCAAAGCTTATTAAAGGAATAGATTTTGCATATCTGTCGGCCCAATCAGAAACTCTTTCTTCTCCATACTTTTTCGCTCTATGCCTTGCCATGAAGCTTCCCCACATATAAAAAGAACTCCCAAAAGGGAATTTGTAGT
>CAYYUB010000147.1:0-3355 GCA_964474855.1 uncultured bacterium | reverse complement strand
GTTAATAATGCTATAATATAGGGAGGCAATTACTATGATAATGGAAAAGGTTCGATCGGTAACAAAATATTTTCTATGGTTTGCTGCAGCATCTTTTATTCTTTTTATATTTTTTGGTTTTGGTACCAATATATTAACCGGAAATAAGCAAAAAGATGAAAATATAATTGCAAAAGTAGATGATGAAACTATTACGACCAGAGAATATGGAAACTTATTAAAGGTAGAGCTTCAGCGTATAAGAGGCGCTATGGGAACGGATCCAATAAGAGAGAGACAGACCTCTGAAGCAGCCATAAACCAATTGATAACCCGAAAGATAATTAATGATCTACTTGAAAAAAGAAAAATATCTATTTCGGATGAACAGTTGATAGATATTATCAGGGGAAATCCACCTCCTGAGATTACACAAAACCCGGATTTCTGGATAGACGGACAGTTTGATTATAATAGGTATTATGCGTTACTTGGTGATCCGCGCGCGGATCAATTTATCAGATCTTACGCGTCTCAGATAGCCGAAAATTTTCCTATGGCTATTTTACGCGGAGAAATTTTATCTACGGTAAGAATAACAAGTGGCAACGCAATTGAAAAATTATTGGAGGATTCAGTCAAGGTAAAAATTGAGTATATTAAATTGTCTTTAAAAGAATGGAAAAACCCTGAGACTTCTATTTCCCTGGAAGATTTTTATTCGGAGCATAAAGAGATGTTTAGAAGAGATCGCTTTGTGAAATTGGGTTATGTTTTTTTTCCTGTTTCGGTGAATGATGAAATTATTCGAACGACAAAAGAACTCGCAGGATCCATAATAGAAAGAGCGAAAACGGATTCTTTTGAGCTGCTTATGGGGCAATATTCATATTTTCCGGATGATAGAAGCCTTTTTAATGGTTGGGTTAAAACTAAAAGTTTAACCTATCAATTTGCGACTGCCATTGCTGGAATGGGTAAGGGAAAGGTTTCCGCTCCTATTAAAAGCGATATGGGGTTTCATATTTTGAAGCTTAGAGATCGACGTAGAGATTCTGTTAATATAGCAGAGATATTACTTCCTGTATTTCCTTCATTTGAGGAATTTCAGAATGTTTCCACTAAAGGATGGGAACTGGTAAAAAAGCTTCGTAGTTCTCCCGATTCGAGTATTCCCGAAAAATACAATGCCAAGTACATTTCTTACGGTAAAAGTGATTTTCCGAGTCTTCCGGTGAATTTCGCGACTTTTCTTGTTGATCCGAAGGAAGGGGACATTTCTTATCCGCTTATAGGGGAGGGGGGTTTTTATGTTTTCTGGGTTGAGGAGAAAGAAGAGGGTATACCTCCGCTTTCTGAAATAGAAAAGGAAGTTAAGGATTCGCTCATAAACTTTGAAGCGGCCCTAAGAGCAAGAAATTATGCTCTGAAGAATTTCTCCGGAGATAAATTACCTCGTAAGCCGGAAAAAGGAAAATGGGGTAAAACTTCTTATTTTACATTAAGCAGTTATGCTAAATATAATGTTCCGGAAAAAGTAGCTCTTTTGTCTTTTTATGTTAGGAAAGATGGAATTCTGCCTCCAGTGAGAGTAGGCGAATCTTTATTTGTTGTTAAGACGATAGATTTTAAAATGCCCGGGAGTGAGAAGTTTCAGGAGCTTATACCGGCACTTGCAGTGCAGCTTCAACAATCAAAAGAGTCGTTGTATTTTGAGAAATGGTTTAGTGAGCAGAGGAAGCAATATAATATTGAGGATTTGAGGGAGAGTTTGTATGAGTGAAAAGCGGAGTAAATGGGACGCAGATGAACGCAGATCAACAGGATTTTTATTAAGTGTTTAAGAAAAAAATGGGACGCAGATGAACGCGGATTTTCAGGATTTATTATGAAATTTAAATATAGAGAAATAACCGAGGAAATCATAAAAATTTTTTATAAAGTATATAATAAACTTGGCTACGGGTTTTTGGAAAAAGTTTATCAAAATGCGTTAATGTTAGAATTTGAAAAAGCTGGTATTTCTGCAGTTACTCAGTTTCCAATAAATGTAGTATATGACAGGAAAACTATAGGTGAGTATTTTGCTGATATTTTTGTTGATAGTAGGGTTATAGTGGAAATAAAGGCTGCGAAATCCTTATTAAAAGAACATGAAGCCCAGTTGTTGAATTATTTAAAGGCTACAAATATTGAAGTTGGTTTGTTATTGAATTTTGGTCCAAAACCAGGAATTAAACGTAAAGCTTTCGATAATAATAGAAAATTATCGTAAACAAGAGTGAGAAGAGGGTAATGAATATTAAGGATTTAGTATTAGTTTTGAATAAAAAAATTAAATTAAGTGGGGTGGGGGGTAATCTGAGTAAATCTTCGTTAATCTGCGTCCTATTAATCTTTTCCTTTTTTTCCTGTGCCTATTCTTTCAAGAGCGGTTCTTTTGACGGTACTTTATCGATAGCTTCTTTAGAAAATAAAACACAAAATGCGGATATTGGCAGGATTTTGACGGAGAACCTGATAGATGCTTTTATTAGTGATGGCAGGGTGAAGATTAAAACAAATTCTGATGGTGATTACTTGTTAGTGGGAATTGTTGATCGCTATAAAAGGAGTTCGGAATCATATACGCTGGAAGGAGAAGTTGAAGAATACCGGTTATCTGTTAATGTAAAATTTTCTCTAAAGAAGAAAAATAAAGAAAAAGAGGAATGGGAAAAAAATATTAGTGAATCTTTTATTTATCCCTCTACATCTGATGAGTTGGAAGCGGTTGATTCCGTTGCTGTAAAGATAAGGGATTCTTTACTTCGTTTAATGCTGGAAGATTGGTAATTGGGACGCAGATTAGCGCAGATTTTCAGGATTTTTTAACCACTAAACACACAAAAGACACGAAAACCAACCGCACCAATTAAATTTTTATTTTTAATTATAAATACATAAAATAATATCCTGTTGATCCTGTTTGATCTGCGTCCAATTATTGGGTTATGGGTTGGGACTTAGTTAAAAATAACGATCCTTTTTAATCTGTGTGTATCTGCGTCCTATTATTTTTGCGTTCTTTACCTTTTTGGGATGAAGATTGTGATGGTGGATCCCTTGTTTTCTTTGCTTTCTACCTCAATCCAGCCCCCCATTTCTTTTACCGAGTTGTAAACAAAGTAAAGACCGAGACCGGTTCCTCCTTCTCCAGATTTTGTTGTAAAGAAAAGTTCAAATATTTTGTCTTTAACGTTTTCGCTCATACCACAGCCCGTATCGGTAATTGAGATAGAAACATATTCCTTTTCTTTTTGTTCTTTTTCCGGACGGAATACATTTCGAACTTCAACCGTAATTTTTCCTTTATCGGCAATTGCATCGCGCGCGT
>CAYYUB010000146.1:0-3433 GCA_964474855.1 uncultured bacterium | reverse complement strand
ACAATATCATAAAAAATCCAGTAGCAAGAATCGCAATATGTGGCGTTCGGAATTTCCCATTTATTCTCCGGAATACGTCCGGTAAAAGGCCATCACGACTTAAAGCAAACGGGTACCTTGAAGCTGCCATAATACCTGCATTAGCAGTAGAAATAAAGGCAAGAATTGCGGCAATACTTAAAAGAATTCCTCCCCATCTCCCCATAAAAACCTGAGCTCCGTCAGAAATTGGTGTCAGAGAATTATCGAGGCGTGAAGCACCAAGCACCCCTGAAGTAACAAAAATAACAAGAATGTAAAGAATTCCCACTGTCACAAGAGAAAGTATCATCCCCAACGGTATTACTCTTTCCGGTTCCTTTACTTCCTCCGCAATACTTGCTATCTTCAGAACACCCCCAAAAGAAACAAAAACAAAACCCGCGGTGGAAAAAACTGCCGGAATCCCTTTGGAAGCGAAATCCTTAAAATACTCGACTTTTATGCTTGGAATTCCGAGAACAACATAAAGAATCATCAATCCAATTAGAGAAACAACCAGAACAATCTGTACTTTTCCTGCTTCTTTAATTCCTATTATGTTGATCGCTATAAATATTATACATAAAGTAATAGAAACAAGCTGTATATTAAAATCAAACAATATGCTGGTAAATGCGGCCATACCAAGCAGAGCAAAAGAGCTTTTTAAAGATAGAGAAAACCATACCAAAAGACCATCAATAGTTCCAACCGCCGGACCCATACTTCGGGTAACATAAAAATAGGTGCCGCCGGCTTTCGGCATCGCAGAAACAAGTTCTGCCTGCGACAGAACACCGGTAAAAGCGAGTAACCCTGCCAAAAAATAAGACATTATCACAGCCGGGCCGGCTCTGCTATGGGCAAGTCCGGGCAAGATGAAAATCCCAGAACTAATCATAGCACCGGAAGCAATACAAAAAACATGAATAAGAGTAAGTTTCTGCGCTAATTTTGGCTTTGCCATAATACATTATAATTAGAGAATTTGAATATGTCAAGGAAAACCACACACTTAACCTTAAAACCAATTATCACATAAAGACACAGAGAACACAAAGTTTTTTGTTGTTTTTACTAAAACCTAAGATCTAATATCTGACACCTAATACCTGTTTTCCTGCTCGTTGACAAAGACCCTTGACAAACAACCGTTTAAGCATAATTTGATTATATGGAGATTTAATTGCTTTTGTATGTAACTATTATGTTTACACAAACTTTAAAATACAGAAATACACCAATTGTTTTCTCCAATGTAAGGTCAAATAAAAATGACTAAAAAGGATCAAAATAAAGAAAATAAAGTTAATTCGAAAGAGAAGTATTCAAATTACCCATTAATAATTAAGGAATTAAATACGGCAGGGTGCTTTATAGACCCAAAGGGTAAAATAGTTTTCTCGAATACAGCTTGCGATAAGCTTTTGGGCTTAAAAAACGGAAAATCAGTGGGCAAGAATTTAAAAGAGTTTATAAGTTCCAGGGAATTTAAAAGTGTAAAAAAATGGCAGAAGGGAGAAATTGATCCATCCGAATTTAAAATCTTAGGAAGTACCGGGGAAAATAAGATTTTCAATATCATTCCCTCTCCAAAATTCACTGATAAGAGAAAATATATCGGCTCCTTAGTTATTCTTGAAGATATAACCGAAAAGAAAAAATTAGAAGAAAAACTTAAAGAAAAAGTTGAAAAACTAGGTGAAGAAATCGTTTTCAAAAGCAACCTGCTTACTTCTCTTCTCCATAAAACACCCGATCATATTTACTTTAAGGATAGAAAAAGCCGTTTTGTACAGGTAAGCAGATCTTTTACCGAAAAACTGGGATTTAAAAAAGTTAGTAATGTACTAGGTAAAACAGACTTCGATTTTTACACAAAAGGACATGCGGAACAAGCCTACCGGGAAGAGCAAAAAATAATAAAAACGGCAAACCCTATAGAAGGGAAAACAATAAAGGAAACATATCTAGATGGAAGAGAAAGCTGGGTTTCAACGACAAAAATGCCATGGTATGATGAAGATGGTAATATAATTGGAATTTTAGGAATTTCAAGAGATGTTACCGAAAAGAAAAAATTGGAAGAAAAACTCAAAGAAAAAATCGATAAACTAGGAGAAGAAGTCGTTTTCAAAAGCAACCTGCTTACTTACCTTCTCGAAAACATACCTGACTTAATTTACTTTAAAGATAAAAATTCCCGTTTTGTTGAGATAAGCAAATCCAAAGCGGATCAAGTTGGCCTTCCAAGAGAAGAAGTGCTCAGCAAAACAGATTTCGATTATTTTACAAAGGAACATGCAGAACAAGCTTATAAGGATGAGCAGAAAATAATTAAAACGGGTAAACCAATTAAGGCGAAGATTGAAAAGGAAACTCACCCGGATGGTAGAATAACCTGGGTTTCAACAACAAAGATTCCACAGTATGACGGAAAGGGAAATATAATTGGAACTTTGGGTATTTCAAGAGATGTTACCCTGCAAAAGAAAACGGAAGAACAATTGAAGGAAAGCGAGGAAAAGACCCGGGCAATACTTTCTGCAATACCTGATGTTTTATTTCAGGTCAAGAAAGACGGGACTTTTCTTTCTTACTATGCAGGAAACAAAGATATACTCTATGCAAAACCTGATGAGTTTATAAATAAGAACATAAAAGAAGTACTTCCGGAGGATTTAGCTTCCCGGAGTATAAAAAGCATAAAAGAAGCAATCAAAACCGGTAAAATTGTAAGTCTCGAATATCAGCTTCCGGTTAAAGATGAAATGAGAGACTGGGAGGCGCGTTTTACTAAAAGCGGTAAAGACACTGCCATCGTATTAATTAGAGATATAACCGAAATAAAAAAAGCGCAACTAGAAATATACAGATTAAATGATTTAATAAAACAATCAACAAATTCAATCCTGCGTATGGATACCGAAATGCGCATTAATTACGCGAATGAAACGACAAAGAAATTATTTGGTTATACCGTTTCCGAACTTAGTGGAAAAACACTTGAATTTTTAATTGCAGAGCCGGAGCCCGAAAAAATTCACAGAGATATTTTTAAAAAAGTTTCCGGCGGCGGCACATATTCAAGAGAGCATTTGAATATAAAAAAAGATGGTTCCGTATTTTTCTGTCAGATAAAGACCATGCCGCTTTTCGATGAGAACGGCAATATCTATGGTTATATGGCTTCTTTGACGGATATAACCGAGGAAAGAAAAGCAAGAGAAGAACTCATCTTTCGAAAAAATTTATTGGATTCTTTTTTGGAACTTACTCCCGATAAAGTTTTTTTTAAGGACAGAGATTGTCGTTTTGTGGAAATGAGTAAATCAAAAGCTGAGAAATACAATTTTACAAAAGATGAAATTATAGGTAAAAGTGATTTCTCCTTCCAAAAAGAAGAAATTGC
>CAYYUB010000145.1:0-3520 GCA_964474855.1 uncultured bacterium | reverse complement strand
ATGATAACGATGTAGATCTGGATATCTTAAAGGGTAAAACTATAGGTATTATTGGATACGGAAGTCAGGGGCACGCACAGGCTCAAAATTTAAGAGATTCGGGATTGAATGTTATTGTTGCAGAAGTTGAGGGAACAGATAATTACAAATTAGCAAAAGAACATGGTTTCGAACCAATGACTGCAGATGAACTTGCTTCGAGAGCTGATATTGTTGTTGTTCTGGTACCAGATGAGATACAGGCTAAAATTTATAAACAATCTGTAGAACCTAATTTAAAAGAGGGAAATGCTTTGCTTTTTTCTCACGGTTTTAATATTAGATTTAAGCAAATTGTCCCTCCCGATTACGTAGATGTCATAATGGTTGCTCCCAAAGGTCCCGGGCATCTTGTTAGAAGTGAATATGAAAAAGGTGGGGGAGTGCCGAATCTTATAGCCGTAGAGAATGATGCCAGCGGTAACGCTTTCCAGTTGGCTCTTGCGTATTCAAAGGGGATCGGCGGAACAAAAGGCGGATCAATAAAAACAACTTTTCCTGAAGAGACAGAAACCGATTTGTTCGGAGAGCAGGTTGTTCTTTGCGGAGGAGTTTCCGCTCTTGTTAAAAAAGCTTTTGAGGTGTTAATTGAAGAGGGCTATCAACCGGAGATTGCTTATTTTGAATGTATGCACGAACTAAAATTAATCGTGGACCTTTTTTACCAGGGTGGTTTGAACTACATGCGTTATTCCGTAAGTAATACGGCTGAATACGGAGACTTTACCAGAGGTGAGCGTATTATTTCCGAAGATACAAAGAAAGAGATGAAAAAGATACTATCTGAGATAAAGGATGGATCTTTTGCGAAGGAGTGGATTGAGGAAGCTGCGAAAGGAAAGCCGAATATGAAAAAATTTGAAGAGAGGGATAAAAATCATCCACTCGAAATTATAGGCAAACAATTAAGAGGTATGATGGATTGGATAGACGATAAGGTGGTATGAAATTAGGTGTTGGGTCTTAGAATTAGAAGGTATTTGAAATTTGTGGAGGATGCAATGAAAAAGTCCGGGAAAAAATCAAGGGATGAGAGTAAAGAAAACGCAAAAAAAGTAAAATTATATGATGCAACGCTCCGTGAAGGAACACAGGCAGAGGGTATTTCCCTTTCCTCAACAGATAAGCTAAAGATAACTAAATTACTTGATGAGCTGGGAATTGATTACATTGAGGGCGGATGGCCGGGTTCCAACCCCAAGGACGCCGAATACTTTAAAAAGGTCAAAGATCTGAAATTGGAAAACGCTCGTATAGCGGCTTTCGGTAGTACCTGTCGTAAGGATACAGATCCTGCAAAAGACAATAACATTAAAGCCCTGTTGGATTCCGGGTCTCCCGTTGTAACAATTTTTGGGAAAACCTGGACTCTTCATGTTGAAGATGCTCTGCGCGCAACGTTGGACAGGAATCTTCATATGATCGAAAAAAGCATAAAATACCTTAAATCGAAAGGTCGTGAAGTAATATTTGATGCAGAACACTTCTTTGACGGATATAAAGCAGACTCTAAATATGCAACGGCGGCTCTTGATGCTGCTGCAAACGGAGGGGCAGATGCTTTGGTGCTTTGCGATACAAATGGCGGAAGTCTTCCACATGAAGTTAAAAATATAACAGAAAAAGTTAAATTGAAATTTCCTGATAGAATTATTGGAATTCATACACACAACGATTCAGGAACAGCCATGGGAAATACGCTTGCGGCGGTGCGGGCCGGTGCGACCCATGTACAGGGCACTACAAATGGATATGGCGAACGCTGTGGTAATGCGGACCTTAGCGCATTAATACCGACCCTTCAGTTGAAGTTAGGAATTGAAGTTTTGCCACAAGGAAAACTTGTTCATTTGACGCGGGTAGCAAATGCGGTAGCGTATATAGCGAATCAGCCTCCTCCGTATCGCTCTCCTTATATTGGCCGTAGCGCATTCGCTCATAAAGGAGGAATTCATGTATCTGCCATGCTGCGAAACCCTCTTTCCTATGAACATATTGATCCAGAGCTTGTGGGTAACGAATCAAGAGTTTTAATTTCAGAGCTTGCCGGAAAATCAAATCTTCACAGTAAACTCGAAAAAATGGGAATGTCAGGTAAAATTGAAAATCTCAAGGAAGTGTTGGAAAAAATAAAAAGTTTAGAGCACAATGGTTTTAGTTTTGAAGCAGCAGAAGCTTCAGTAGAGTTACTATTGCTCCGTTGCAGGAAAGGTTATGTTCCTCCTTTTAAGATGTTGGATTTTACTGTTGTTGTTGAACACAGGGAAAAAAGAGGAATATTCGCAGAAGCTACAGTAAAGGTGCTTGTAGAAGACGAAGTATTTCATGTAGCGGCTGAAGGCGATGGCCCTGTTGATGCCTTATATCTCGCTTTAACTAAGGCACTCCGAGAGGGACATCCTCACATAGAAAAATTCCATCTTGCGGATTATAAAGTTCATATTATAAATAGCAATAAAGGTACAGGAGCTATAACAAGGGTTATGATTGATATGCAGCTTAATAACAAATACTGGAGTACTGTTGGGGCTTCTACAAATATAATTGAAGCAAGCTGGATAGCGCTTTCTGATGCTATGGAATACGGAATAAACCTGGAGGAACAGAATTGAATATTCAGAGGGATTTTTCGGTAATATTCAAAGATAAAGAATTGTTTAGGAAAACTTTGATAGGGGGTGTTTTCTTAATGATACCTCCCTTGTTTATCTTCTCTTTTGGTTTTATTGCTCGATTTATATACAATCGCTTGGAAACGGGTAATAAAGAACTCCCTTCGTGGAATAATTGGGGGCTATTGTTTTTGAAAGGATTTGAGTGGGAATTAATAATCTTATTTTACTTTGCCGTTCCGGTATTATTTTTATCTTTATTGCCGGGATCTGTGATAGAATTTTTGGTAAATCCCAGGTTTGTAATATCTACTCTAAATCTTAGTGGTTTTTTTGTATTATCATTTTCGTTTCTTTTAAGTTTTATTGTGATGTTTTTTCTGCCGATGAGTCTAATTCTATTTTCTGACTCCGGGTCTTTTATTGATGCAATAAGATTTCAAAAGATATATCAACATATTAAGAACGAGCTTTTGCCGTATATTATTGCATACCTTCTAACGATTATTCTTCTGGGCTTTGATTTCTTTTTGCATATTATTTTGACTACGTATATTTTCCACTTTGGTTTAATACCAGCCTATTTTTTATTTCTTTGGTTGGGTTTTATAATTCTTCTGATTTCTGCTTCTTTATTTATCGAGAGTTTTTAGTTTACTGATAAATGTTTTAAGTGAACGGGTACGGAACAGTTTTTCGGGAATTTTAAGTTCCCATTTGTTACTATCCTTTTTGCTAATTGTTAAATCCGCTTTCCTGATTAATGTATCATCTTTCAGGAAAACGGTTAAAGTATAGCTATTTTTTTTCTCTGTGATTTTTAATAATTTAGAGACAGAATCCTTCTTGCAGATTGATTCACCTCTGAT
>CAYYUB010000144.1:2963-3580 GCA_964474855.1 uncultured bacterium | reverse complement strand
CTTTTCGTCAAACGATTCAATTTCTCCGATGCCAATAGCGATTCTGACATCTATGTTTTTGTCGTTTAAGGTCTTGCTTAAAAGCTTTGCTTTTAAGAATATTGCTATTTCAAGGGAAAAAGGTGGTTCTGAAATTACTATCTGGAAAGAGTCTCCTCTGAAAATATCGGAAATGCCTCCGATATTTTTTCTTTTAAAATTTTTTAAAGAATTGAGAGATTCTTTTAGTATTTCCAAAGCTCTTCCTCTATCCGAACCGAATTTCCCTGATTTTACAAGGTCTCCGGTAATAACAGCATATATTTTATTTTTACTCATTATAGTCCTCAAGTATTATATTCGATATTATAAGTCTTAAGTGCTATAATGTCAAGAGGTAAAAAAGCCTTGACAAATTGGAGAGATTCATTAATTTTTAACTCATAATAATAGCTTGATGCTTAGTTTTGAATAAATAATTAATTTTTTATTTAATCGTTAAATTAGGAGGTATTTTATGAAAAAATTTGTTCTTTTAGTTTTGTGTTTTGTGTTTGTAGCTTTAAAAGCTAAGGCTGCCTCTGGTCCTGATCTTGCTATGTATCGACCCAAGGGATGGACTTCTCCTCTTATTTGTT
>CAYYUB010000144.1:0-2863 GCA_964474855.1 uncultured bacterium | reverse complement strand
ACATTCGATTCAACCGGGGTACACATGGTTAGATGCAAGGTTGATTACGATGAAAGTTTAGATGAGCTCGATGAATCTAACAACGGTATGTCTGCCAGTTACGAATGGATAGAGGTAGGTCCTGATCTTGCTATGTATCGACCCAAGGGATGGACTTCTCCTCTTATTTGTTCTCTGAAAAGAGATGCCACCTCACCCGATTATACTCTAAAAGCGGGTGTTCCCACTTATGTAAAATTTGCCATAAAAAATATTGGTAATGAAACGGCAGGTGTAGGCGATTATGTTATAATGTTTGATACAGAGGTGATTATGGAAGGTGTTGCACCTGTAACCTTAGCCCCCGGCGACACCCTTGTGATTTACCGTCAATTCACATTCGATTCAACCGGGGTACACATGGTTAGATGCAAGGTTGATTACGATGAAAATTTAGATGAGCTCGATGAATTTAACAACGGTATGTCTGCCAGTTACGAATGGATAGTTGAGCCAGAGGGTGAAGTTAACTTATATGATGAGGGTGGCGTCGTAAACATTTCTTTTCCCCCTTATTCTTTTGACGATCCCCATGGAGATGTGAATGACCCTCTGGGATGTGTATTTGTTGATAATAGATTTCTAACCAAATTTTCTCCCGAACAGATTGAAGAAGGGAATTTTTCATATGCGGATAATCCGGAATTGAATGACTATATTAAAGAAGTACTTCATGATTTGGGTACTTGCTCTTTGTATGTATTTATTGAAGGGGAGCTATCCGGTACTAAATATAGCTACAGTGAAGCCGCCAAATTTGATATCGATGGAGATAATTACGAGAGAACTGGCAGTGCACAAATCTGGCAAGCTCTTGAGGATACCACATACAAAAGGTTCACCGATTTAAGAGAGGCAAGAGAAATTATTGAAGATAGCAATTGGAATTTTACAGCAGATCTGACTCTTCATTTTATGGGAGTTCCTCAATTTGATGAAACTCTTTCCCGTAACAGCGGATCAGACATTTGTGAACCATGTTTTTCCATGGAGCCTACAGGATTTGACGAAGAAGGTGTTGTGAAAACTTATTCGGGAACTCCGCTGGACGAGTCCTTCGATTGGCGAGACAAGGACGGGGTAAACTGGATGACTTCTGTTAAAAATCAAACTTATATATTTAGAGATGAGGCGGAGGGAGAATTCAGATTGAGATACTGCGGGTCCTGCTATATAATGGGTGTTTTCGGAACGGTTGAGGCTTTTTACAACATAGGAATACAGAAAAACCCGGATTTCGATTTGGATCTCTCTGAACAGCACTTTATCTGTAAAAATACTGATGACAATACAAACCCTTGTAAGGGAGGTAACTCAGGTACGGTATATTTATACCTAAAGACAGATGGCGTTGTTACGGAGGACTGTCTTCCCTATGTTGCAAATACAACCAGTTGTGGTTTATGTGGGGTTGGGGAATCCCAGGTGACGAAAGTTACCGATTATATAAAAGTAGAAAGAACTGAAAATCTTGAAGAGTGGAGAAATATAATCAAGGAAAATCTACTGGAAACTCCTTTGACTTTCGAGGTGGGTTATACAGATGACGGTACCTATAGGCTTACCTATTCGGCATATTCGGAAGGGATTTTTCCTCTGTGGCATGATGGAGGATTGCATACTATGGTGTTGGTAGGTTGGGGGGATGGTTATTGGATAGTTAAAAATAGTGTTGGTCCCGACTGGGGAGACAACGGGTACATAAAGATGAAAATGGCGAATACTATTGAAGAAAGTATTGGTCATTTTATTAAACCTATCTTAGCCCGACCCGAATTTGGTATGATTTCGGTTAATCAAAATACGGATGCCGAGTGGCATTCAGTAGATTTTACCCATAATTTCATACACCCGATTGTGGTAATGGGTCCATCATCTTATAACGACACTGAAGCAACTACTATAAGAGTAAAAGATGTAACTGAGGATGGGTTTAAATTCCAGTTGGATCCATGGGATTTGGAGGATGGAAGCCATGGAACTGAAACAATATCTTATGTTGTAATGGAAGAGGATGTGCAAGATATTGGTGGCGGAGTCTGGGAAGCCGGTTCTGTTTCAGGAGTGGATCATCGCTGGAAAACGGTCAATCTTAAGTCAGGGGATTTTGATGGTCCCCCGGTTATTCTTACTCAAACGATTAAGAACTATTATGCCTCACCCCTAGTTACCCGAATAAATGATGTTACCTCAAACAGTTTTAAAGTTAAGCTGGATCAGCAGGAGCTCGGTGAAGATTTCATTGCCCCACCAGAGGAGGTTCATTACATCGCAATACAGCCAAATAGTGGTGAATTTAGAGGTAGGAAATTCCTGGTTTCTAGAACAGGTAATAACGTAACTCATGAATGGTATAATGAAGATTGGAATAGCTTTGACTCACCTATGTTCATTGCGAGAATACAAGGCTATAACGAGGTCGATGCCTGTGGTTTAAGATACAGGGACATAAGTAATTCAGGCATATATCTAAAAGTCGAGGAAGAACAATCAGGGGATACTGAAGTTGAACATTCTGCCGAAGATATTGGATATCTGGTTGTATCGGGGTCTCCTGAAGCTCCAAGTGAACTTACTGCCAACGCGGTTACTGATCCACGCTTATACATTAATCTTGACTGGGTTAACAATTCGGACAATATATACTTCTTCAAAATAGAAAGGAAAGAAGGTTCAGACACTTTTGACTCGTTAACAACTGCTGGAGGTGAGTATGGAGATAGCATACTTTGGCCAGATTATAATGTTGAACCGGGGAAAACTTACACTTACCGGATAAAAGCCTATAGTAGTGGCACAGGTTATTCAGCCTATTCCAATGAAG
>CAYYUB010000143.1:0-3581 GCA_964474855.1 uncultured bacterium | reverse complement strand
ACTCCACATTATTCTCGTAAAACTTTTTAGAGATAACGGGGAGAAATTTTTCGGCTATATCTTTATGTATAAGAAGAGTCTCAGCAGCGTTGCAAACTGCAGGATAATCGGTTTTTGCGTTATAAACGATTTTTAAAGCCATATCAATATCCGCTGAGGCGTCAACATACACATGGCAGTTACCCACACCGGTTTGTATAACGGGAACACTTGACTCCCGGACGACTCGCCGAATCAGACCTGCTCCACCCCTGGGAATCAAAACATCAAGATAATCATTCATCTTAAACATGACACTAACAGCACTACGGTCGGTTGTCTGAACCAATTGAACCGATTCACGAGGTAACCCCTCTTCAACAATCGCATCCTGAATTATCTTTGTTAAAATCTGGTTTGATTTAAATGCTTCCGAACCTCCTCTAAGAAGTACGGCGTTGCCGGCTTTAAGACAAAGTCCTGCAACATCCACGGTCACATTTGGTCTTGCCTCATAAATAATACCTATAACTCCAAGGGGAACTCTAATTTTACCCACTTCAAGTCCATTGGGTCTCTTTTTAATTCCTATAACTTCACCAACAGGGTCTTCTAATTGAACAACTTCTCTCAAACCTTTTGCCATGCCGATAATTCTCTTTTCATTCAATTCCAACCTGTTCAAAAGTGCTTTTGCAAGTCCTGCCTTTTCCCCCGCACTCATGTCTTCAGCGTTAATTGAAATTATTTTTTTTAATGATTCTTCAAGCTTCCGGGCTATGTTAAGTAATGCCTTGTTCTTAATATCCGTCGAGGTATTAGCCAATACTCTTGAAGCTTCTTTTGCTTTTTCCCCTTGAGCAATAACCTCTTCCTTTACACTCATTTGTTAACCCCCTATAACCATATTTCTTCTATGAATTATCTCTTCCTGATTAATATAACCCAGAATCGAAAAAATTTCACTGGAATGATGGCCTTTAATTTTCTCTATCTCGGCGCTCGAATAATCAACCAACCCCTTTCCGATCTCTTTTCCTTCATGACTAAGTATCCTGACCAAACCTCCTGAAGAAAAAACTCCGATTACTTCTTTAACACCTCCCGGTAATAAACTTTTCCCCTTATTCACAAGAGCTTCTTCTGCTCCTTTATCTATTTTAAGACTACCACAAACGGGAACATTATAACTAAACCATTGCTTTCTCTTTGAAAGACTATCTCCCGAAGGCAGGAATGTTGTACCCAAACTGTATTCCTTATTCTTTTCAAGCATATTCATCAGATCTATAACTACATTTTTTCTATAACCGGGACCAATAATCATTATTATACCCGAATCAACAGCTGCCTTTGCCGCTTCGATCTTAGTGGACATGCCTCCGGTACTAACCTCGCTTCCCTTACTACCCGCCAATTTCTCAATCTCCGGAGTAATTTCCTCAACCTTGCGAATAATTTCCAATGATTCTGTGGTTAGCGCAGGATCCCCTTTATAGAGCCCTTCAACATCACTTAAATTTACTAATACATCAGCTTCGGCAAGACTCGCCACTCTGGCGGAGAGAGTATCATTATCCCCAAACTTAATCTCGTTTGTCGCCACAGTATCATTCTCGTTAACAATGGGAATAACCCCATATTCCAGGAGCGTCATTAACGTATTAAAAGCATTTAAATACCTATCTCTATCTTCAAGGTCTCTTGAAGTCAGTAACACCTGCGCTCCCTTTTCTCCGTATTCACGCAAAAATCTATTGTATACACCAATCAAAAGCCCCTGTCCTATAGCTGCCATCGCCTGCTGTTTTGGGATTAGTTTAGGTTTTTTCTCACAACCCAGTTCACCCATACCGGCACCTATCGCCCCGGAAGTGACAAGTATTACCTCCTTACCCCTATTCTTAAGGTCAACCAATTGCCTAACAATATTATCTATCATCGTAAGGTTAAGTTTACCGACAGAATGAGTTATGGTGGAGCTGCCTACTTTTACAACTATTCTTTTATATTTTTTCTTTCTCATTTCCTATGAATATAAAACCGTGAATTTATTTGTCAAGAGCGAACGCTCCCCTCTACCCCGGAATTTTTAACCACAAAGATCACAAAGAGCACAAAGAAAAAATAATTTATTTAACCACGAAATACACTAAAAACACGAAACCCAACCACCCAAATAAATATGTGTTTTAACTATAAACACACGAAAAGAAATAATTCTCACACGGAGCCACAGAGAACACAGAGAAAAAACAAAAGAATTATATTTTTGTTTTATTAAAAACCCACCTCACAACACCAAATATTTAGACAGGATTAACACAGATTAACAGGATTTTTTTGTGTTTAATAACACAAAAAAGCCGCCTCAGATGAGGCGGCTTTTTTATCGGTTTCTCGTGACTTCCTTATCTTAAAACCGTAATCTTATGCACTTCGGGTTTGTTATCTTCATCTGACTGAATACGGAGAAAATATACACCGGATCTAAACTGCCCAAGGCTCAAATCTTCTCTTCCTCTTCTTAGATTAAGTTTCTTTCTTTCTACAACTCTTCCCGCAATATCTATAAGTTCGATGCTTGCTTTCCTATCATTATTGGATGAGATATTTAAAATGAGATTTCCTGTTACGATAGGAGAAGCAAGTTTAATGTAGTTTTCGTATATGTCCTCGGAAGTCGTAAAAGTTGAAAGTTCGGGTTCCAACCCGGATATAACCAGATATCCGAGATCTTCGGAACGCCAGTGAATACCCCCATGATTCGTTGAATTTTCTTCCTCGACTCTTAGATATACACCTGATTCACTTAAATCTCTGTATCTTAAATCACTGGGATCAATCTCATCACAGCTCTGCATTCCCGCAATGAATATAGGTACCTCAATATTTCCGATGAGATCGGTCCAATCTTCATTATGCCATGTATGCCACCAAATATAAGATAGACAATTAGCTCTTTTATGGACCAAAAACTTCCTGCCGTCAAGTTCGCCTTGGTTTGGCTGTATTGAGATGTAATGAACCTTTTCTGGTGGATCAATGATGCCATCACCGTCCTGCTGTTCCTGCAGCCTGATTTTGAAACTGCTTGCTGTAACGTCCTTTATCTGAACCGTCACTGCTGGTGTATTATTGCTAGTAACCGTTTGAGCAAGAACAACCGGAGCCTCATCAAAGTCGCCGGATTGAAAGTTAACCGTTTTCCAATTATGATTTACTTCGGAAATAAAATCAGCTTCCCAGATTCCACCCCCAATATCGTGCACATCTTTTTCCATTACTATATAAGATATTGTTTCATTTGGATGGCTTCCATTCAAATAATCCCATTCATCCAGCTGAAATTTAAACCCATCATTAGTTACATCTTTTACTCTTATAGTAGTTGGGTCACTGTTATTATAAGAGGGAGGACCCATAACCACGATTGGGTTATTATACGTATGCGAGAAGTCAACTGTATGCCACTCGGAACTGCTGGATTGACTTATTGAAATTTTCTGAAACTCGTATATTGCATCTCCCGGTGTAGTTTCAGAAGCTTCATTGGAATAGGCTGAATAACCTGTGCCACTACTATAGGCTTTTATCCGGTA
>CAYYUB010000142.1:0-3588 GCA_964474855.1 uncultured bacterium | reverse complement strand
GAAAGAAATTCAAAACATACAGGAAAAACCCAAATCCTAAAATATTGCCACGAAGGCACTAAAACGTTAGAGGGTTAGAGCGTTAGAGAGTTAGAGAGTTAAAATATTAAATATTTGGAGGAGAGGTGTGGCTAACGCATCTACGCTTCTACGCATTAACGCACTAACTATAAAATGGACGCAGATTTACCGGATTTTTTTGTTTGTCGTTTTATTATTTCCCTTTTTTCTGAAGTTCTTCAGCTAACTTTCGATCGTTGTTAACAACTTCAGCGCTTTCAGGATTTAGCTCTATTGCCTTATCGTAATCCTGAATAGCCTTAGCATATTCCCCTTTAGAACGATAAGCATTTTCTCTGCAGTAGTATGCAGTAGCATACCTAGGGTATAGCTCAATAGCTTTATCGAAGTCCTGAATAGCCCGATCGAATTCTCCCTTATTGACGTAAGCGACTCCTCTACTATTGTATGTGATAGCTGCCTCGGGATTTAGTATAATCGCCTTATTATAATCCTGGATTGCTCGGTCGTATTCTCCCTTGTTTTTGTAGGCAAACCCTCGATTGTTGTATGCCATAGCGTATCCGGGATTCAACTCAATTGCTTTATCACAGTCCTGAATCGCCCGGTCGTATTCGCCTTTGTTTACGTAAGCAAGCCCTCTATTATTGTACGCTATAGCAAATTGGGGGTTAAGCTCAATTACCTTATTATAATCCTTAATTGCTTTGTCGTATGCTCCCTTGTTGGCAAAAGAGACTCCTCTATTATTGTATGCCACAGCCAATGTGGAATCCAACTTAATCGCTTTATCACAGTCCTGAATTGCCCGGTTGTATTCTCCCTTATTGTTGTAAGCAAGCCCTCGATTGTTGTACGCCAAAGCTAATGCGGTATCCTTCTCAATTGCCTTAGCACAGTCCTGAATTGCCCGGTCGTATTCTCCTTTGTTTACGTAAGCAAGTCCTCGATTGCTGTATGCCAAGGTTAACTCGGGATCTATCTCAATCGCTTTATTATAGTTTCGAATCGCCCGGTCGTATTTTCCTTTGTTATAGTAATCAAATCCTCGATTATTGTAAAAATTGGCATCCTTGAATACTGTTTTTTTCACATAAGGAATTACTAGGAAGGAAAAAACGTAATATATGGCTATACCCGAGATTATCAGTAATATTGTTTCCTTCGATTTTTTCATAATACCTCCCATAAATCGTAATGAAAAAGGGAACAAATGTCAAGAAGGAATTTCCGAAAAGGAAATTCAGTCATTAGTCAATTGGTAAATTATGTTATCAGTAAAAATTAGGAAGGGAGCGGTACTAATTCACGAATTCACTGATCTACCGATTCACTAATTCTTGATTCGAAGAATCTAAAAACAGGAAGTAAAAAAGATTAATTTAACCCTACCCCTTGACACTTTTCAAAGAAGACCTGACCCCTAAATTTTTTTGACACGAAACTTTAGTTAAATTGTCAAGTGTTGAGATTTGACCCCAGAAACATTTGACCCCAGAAACATTTAAAAAATTGTCAAGTGTTGAGATTTGACCCCAGAAACATATACGAACAATATCTAGGGTACACTGTTAGATTAACTGACCATCAAGTGAAATATGAGTTGAAACCAGAATTATGTAGAGCTGGAGGAGTTTATTATACTCCAGAACATATTGTTGATTATATAGTAAAAAATAGCGTTGAAAAAGCACTCCAGAAATTTTCAGATAGAAAGTTAAAGAAGTTAAAGATTTTGGACCCTGCCTGTGGTTCGGGAAGTTTTCTCATCAGAGCTTATGATGAGATGTTGAAATATTATCGAAGCCAAAAGAAAGACAACCAGAAGTCAAAAAATAAAATGAGTAAATTAAAATTTGGACACGAAGAAGCAGAACCAAGTCTAACAATTGAAGAAAAAAGCGAGATTTTACGAAAACATATCTTTGGAGTGGATATAGATGAGGAGGCTGTTGAGGTTACAAAACTATCATTGATGTTGAAAATTCTTGAGGATGAATACGGTCTAATTTATGGACATTCGATTTTGCCGATATTAGATAGAAATATTCGTTGCGGTAATTCTTTAATTTCAGGTGACGTACTAGAATTAAAAAAATACTTCGGAGACGAGTGGTATGCGATAAAACCCTTTAACTGGGAAAAAGAGTTCGAAAAGATTATGGTTGATGAAGGTGGTTTTGATGTGATAATAGGCAATCCACCTTATGTTTTTACAAGAGAGCTTATTAAAGAAAACGAGAAAGATTATTATAATAAAATCTATAAAAATACACAGTTTAAGATTAATACATATTTTTTATTTGTAGAGAAGGGTTATAATTTGTTGAAAAATACTGGTACGTTGGCCTTTATTATTCCAAATAACTGGTTAAGTCTTGAGACGGCGTCCGAATTTCGAAGATTTATCCTTTCTAAAACTTTCTCTGTTTGTGTTGTTAATAATCGTGATAAAATTTTTAAAAACGCAAGTGTAGATACAAGTATTTTAATTTTTAGTAAAAAAGGTAAAAAGGAGATCATAATCTCCGAATTTGAGAATTGTATCTTAAAAGAAATTGCCAAGGATGAACCTAGGATATATTTAGATTCCCGGAATTGTTTGATTAGTTATGAGGTCCATAAAACAGATCGTCATTTAAATATTTGTAAAAAAATAAGAAGTCAAAGCATTGATCTTGAAATTATTTCTGAGGTAAAAAATGGGATTCAAGCTTATACTGTGGGTGAAGGTGTGCCAAAACAGACCGAAGAGATGAAAAATAAAAGAGTTTATCATAGTTATAAAAAAGAAAATAATTTATGGTTAAAATATGTTGATGGTGTTGATGTCAAAAGATATTTCCTTGGTTGGAGTAAACAATTTGTAAAATATGGTAAAAACTTATCTAGGTCTAGAAAACCGTATTTGTTTTCTGAAGAAAGACTTTTAGTGAGACAAATCCCAGATAAGCCTCCTTATTGTATTTTAACCAGTTACGTTGCAGAAACATTGGTAAATGATAATAATAGTATGATCATTAAGAAAAAGAAAAATAATTATAGTTTAAAATATATTATGGGCATTTTGAATTCGAAGTTAATTTCTTTTTGGTTTATATATACTTTTGGAAAGTTACAAAGAAAGGTTTTTCCACAGTTTAAAGTAAAGGAACTTTCAATTTTTCCAATCCTACCTATTAATTTTAATAATATTAGAGAGAAGAATTCTCATGATAAACTTGTTGATTTGGTTGATATGATGTTGAAATTGAACAAAAGAATTCGGTTGGCAAAAGGAGGGGAAGTGGAGCAAATTCAGAGGCAAATTGATAAAACAAACGGAGAGATTGACGAACTTGTTTATAGTTTATATGGAATTACAAGAGAAGAAAAGAAGATAGTAGGATAAACTACCTAACGATCTAATCAACTAACGTCCTAACATTCTAACTAAAAGGACACAGATTAAAAAGGGTTTTTATTAATTTATAACAGGAGGTAAAAAAAGATTAATTTAACCCCAGAAATAAAAGAATATGTGTTTTGCTTGTGACCCAACGAACTCTATGAACACTATAAACCCAA
>CAYYUB010000141.1:0-3619 GCA_964474855.1 uncultured bacterium | reverse complement strand
AAGGTGTATCCCTCGGAATAATATCTTTTTGCGGTTTAGAGGAACCTAAAAGAACGCTACCTTATTTTGTTTCCGCTGCCGACTCTCCCGATTTAGACCAGAGAGAGATGGCTCAAATGTTTTTTAGAAAAATCATAAAAAAACATCCCGCTACGGCGAAAAAAATATTACTAAACCTTGTAAATTCAAGCTACTCAAATGTGCGTCGATTCGTTAGTGAAACCTTAAGACCGGTTCAGGAAAACAAATGGTTTTATGAGAGACCGGAATATCCTTTATCTATACTTAGAAATTTATTCAAAGAAAGTTCTCCTTATCCCCGTACCTCCGTTGGCAACAATTTAAGCGATCTCGCAAAACACGATCCGGACCTCGTTTATGAACTAATAAAGGAACTGGTTGATAGCGGGAATGAAAATTCATACTGGATTGCATACAGGGCGTGTCGAAACCTGGTAAAAAAATACCCGAAAAAAGTTATGACCTTACTAAAGATTGACGAATACAAATACAAAAACAAAACTTATAAGAGAAGTGCGCGTAAAAGAAATTAAAGCAAAATCAATATTACGTAAAGCTAAAAAAATAGACTCGTGGTTTCTAATAAATTACGGAATGAATCTTTACAGGGGATGCGCTCATAACTGCGTATACTGTGACGGACGAAGCGAAGGGTATTATGTTAACGGAGAATTCGGATTTTTGCCACATTGGCAAAAGGAGGTACGATGTTAAAGATTAGATACTTATTTTTTATCATTATTCTTTACTGTTTTTTAGGCGGTTGTATAAAGAGAGAACAGGATAACGACGTTTTATTTCAGATATCCACAATTAACGCATTACTCGAAGGAATATATGACGGAGAAATCACTTTTAAAGAATTAAAACGTCACGGAAACTTAGGTCTTGGAACTTTTAATGCTCTTGATGGTGAGATGTTAATGCTTGACGGAGAAATTTATCGGGTAAGGGCAGACGGTAAAGTTTATCCGGTACCAGATTCGATGAAAACACCTTTTTCGGTAGTCACTTTTTTCGAGGAAGATACAACATTGGTTTTAGATTCCAACCTTGACTATAAATCACTGGAGGCATTTCTGGATAATATTCTACCTACAAAGAATATTATTTACGCGATTAAAATAGAGGGACTCTTTGAATATGTTCGTACACGCAGCGTGCCGGCTCAAGAAAAACCATACCCGCCCCTTGCTGAAGTTGTAAAAACTCAACCCGAATTTGAGTTTCATAACGTAAAAGGAACATTAGTTGGTTTTAGATTGCCGGAGTATTTAAGCGGAATTAACGTACCGAAATACCATCTTCATTTTATCACGGAAGACAAAAGAGGAGGAGGACACCTGCTCGAATGCGAAACCACAAACGTACAAATCGGCATTGATTTTACAGAAAAACTTTTTGTATCTTTACCCGAAATAAAAGAATTTTACGATGCTGATTTAGACAAAGGAGAAAACCTGGAAAAAGTTGAAAGATAAATTCTTATGGAACTTACTTGAAATTCGTAAGGTTTTACTAAAATAAGGAGGTTTAAATGAGTTTTTTTAAAAATATCTTATTAATGAGTTTAGTATTATTATTTGTATCACCCTTATTTGCTGAAACGAATATTGAAAGTACAGCAAAGCATAGAGCCGGTTTTTCCCTTGGGGTAGACGACTTCCCATGGAATGCTAATGAGGTATCTCTCCGATGGTGGCAAGAAAATGGCAAAGGAAAAGAATTAGCCGTTGATAGGTTCTATTTATCTATTGATCAAATAGCATCCACAGAAACAGAAACAAGAAAGAGAACTACGATAACTTTCCCGAATATAAAATATTACTTTCTTTCTCGCAGTCATTCAAGTTTTTCTGAAGATATTTATTTCATCAGAGGTTTTGGCTTAGGTTTGGGATTTGATATAAACTTGATTACAACTGAATATCCCGCACAATCAACAAGGGAAAGAACAAATACTAACGACTACTGGAGTTCTTTTTCCTTTTATATCCCGATAGGAATAGAACACTTCTTTTGGGAAAAATTCCCCAATGTAAGCTATTCTATTGGCTTTGATTTGTACGGAAGTATTCAACTGAATTATCGTTCACAGCAGCAGATTTTTCGGGAACCACAATACGAGATTTGGCAAAAAAGTAAAGGTGGTAGTCTAAACTTTGGCATGTCCTCTCCTAAGTTCTTTATCAGATGGTGTTTTTAAAAAAACAGTTGCGCTTCAAAAATCATTTTATTTTATATTTCAACAATTAGAAGCGAAAAAAGATTGATAAGAAAAACACGCTCAAACAACTCTTTTCAAATAAAAATGGAAGATTAAACAATTAAATTCGGAACTAAAATGTAATTCTTGAATCAAAATAGATAAACAACCCCAAAAGGAGGGATAAATGAAAAGAGTATCAATTATAACGTTTCTTCTAATAGTAAGTTTGCTCGCCATACCGATAAGTTCCCAGATGAAAGAAACCACCAGAGAAAAAGACGCCTCCTCTCCATATTTTTTAGTACAGGGAGAAGCGGATGTGGAAAGTTTCCCGCTCCTTGAAACAAGAGCAGACGTAAATATTGCCGGAGTGACCGCAGAAGTAGAATTAACGCAAGTCTACAAGAATGATGGCAAAAAGACTATAGAAGCCGTATACATCTTCCCTCTCGGCACAAAATCTGCAATCCATGCCATGAGAATGGAAATAGGCGAACGCATAATAGATGCCGAAATAGAAGAGACGGAAAAAGCAAAACAAATATATGAAGATGCGAAAGATGACGGGAAAGTCGCATCACTTCTGGAACAAAAACGTCCAAATGTTTTCCAGATGAAAGTTGCCAATATAATGCCCGGCGATGAAGTAAAAGTAATAGTTAAATATACCGAAATGCTTGTTCCGGAAAAAGGAATTTATGAATATGTATTTCCGACAGTAGTGGGACCACGATTCACGGGAGAACAAAAAGACAAGCAAGACTGGACAGCCGCCCCCTACCTTCACGAAAAGGAAAACCCTCCTTATAAATTTGATATAAAAGTTAATCTCAAAACAGGAATTCCCATATCAAAGGTTTCGGTCTCGACACATAAAGTTAATATAGATAAAAAACACGACGAAGCGGTAATAGCTTTATCCAAAAAAGATAAATACGGAGGCAATAGAGATTTCATCCTCCGATATTCACTTAAAGGGAATAAAGTACAGACCGGACTATTATTATATCCGGGAGAAAAAGAAAATTTCTTCCTTCTCATGCTTGAACCACCGGAAAGAATAAATATTAATATGGTCCCTCCCCGCGAATATCTTTTTGTCGTAGACGTCTCAGGCTCGATGCATGGCTTTCCTCTTGATGTTTCAAAAGCTTTGATGAAAGATATAATCGAAGGATTAAGAAAACGGGATTATTTTAATATTCTTTTCTTCGCAGGAGGCTCCTCTGTCCTTTCCTCCGAACCGCTCTCTGCAACAAGAGAAAACAAAAAGAAAGCAATCGAAATGGTTATGTCTCAAACTGGCGGAGGCGGAACGAGACTATTGGATGCCTTAAAGAGGATATCAACTCTTCCCAAAAAGGAAGGCCTCTCAAGAATTATCGTAAC
>CAYYUB010000140.1:0-3700 GCA_964474855.1 uncultured bacterium | reverse complement strand
TCAAATCATCCCGCACTTCCCTTCTGTTTAACAGAGAAGCATTGGTAATAACTGCTATTTTGATACCTGAGTCCTTAAGATGTTGTATTTCTTCGCCTATATTTACATCCAGAGTGGGTTCACCATCGGGTACGAAGGCAAGATAATCAATCCTTTCTCCTCTCTTTTTAGCTTCTCTTATTTTCCTCTGTACATCATTTGCTATTTTCTCTGGTTTGTAAAAAGCCTCTCTGTTGGTTTGCATATTTAGAGTTTTGCCAATCTGGCAATAAACACATGAATAGGTACAAACCTTGGGTGGGATATTGTTTATGCCTAAACTCTGTCCAAGTCTTCTTGATGGAACTGGTCCATATGCGAGGCTTTCCTTAAACATTTTTATTTCCTCCTTTAATTATTTAATAAAAAAGACGGCTATCATTCCGTAGGCCAGATTGATTTATTTTCAAAATCATAAAAGTGATCCTGCATCCATTCTTTAAAAGATTTACCTAGTTTCTCAACCGGTTCCCCCAAAAATTCCTCTACAAGATTATCATCTTCCAGTAGAACAGGATTCTTTTCCTTTTTCGCTAAGTAATTTTTGGCTTGAACAATCAATTTAAATTTCTTATTCAAACTTCTATTCTCTATATCTACATCGGGATGGTATTCTTTTGTCCTCTGGCGAAATCGCTTTTTTATCTCTTCAATATCTATTTCTGCTTTTAACGCCAACCCTAGAATTTTTCGTGCTCTTTTCTTTAAACCCTCTTCCTTGATTTCCATTTATCCTTTTTTTCTACATCTTTATTTTTTCTTCATATTCCGGAAAATAATTTTTAATGATCCTTAAATTGAATTCTGAAAGTATGGATTCTTTAGATTCCCTTTCAAGCAGAAACTCAAAAGACTTCCTTATCAGTTCTTCTTTGGATGTTTTGCCGTCAGTTAAATTCTTGTAATAGTCATCCTCCAAACTAACTGTGTGCTCTGATCTACTACCTTCCTCTTCTATTGTTACCATGAACTCCTGCTCATTTTTCTTTTTAACTTCGATCATTTAACCCTCCTTCAAAAGATACTTTTACCCTGAGTTTTTTCTTTAATACCAGACAAACAAAGGTTTATAGGTATAATAAATTGGATTCCTTAAACCTATTCTGCGCTCTGTTTTCCATTTCACTTTAGGTGAAAAATTCATTTTTCACCTAAAAAAATACCATTTTAAAACCCATCAGAATCAATCCGATTCCCAATATCATTTTCAGTGCTTCCTTTGGTAATATTGCGGCAAGCTGTGATCCCATAAAACTAAAAATCAAAAAACCTATCATGATGATAACAGCAGCTTTAACATCGACAAACCCTTTCCTGTAGTAATTATAAGCAGCCAATAAACTCACAGGGGCAGCCACGATTAATAGAGTCGTGCCTTGCGCCAATTTTTGAGGGAAATGCGCCACATAAAGCAATGAAACAATAATTATAGCACCACCGCCAACACCGATCGTACCCATAACCACACCCGCAATAGATCCAATTAAAATGTAAGTTAATAAATCAGACATATTTTATCCTCATTTTTCATAGGTTTCAAGAAATTGAGTATCTTTTTTTTGACTTCGATCAATGCTTCTTGTATACTCCCATTTAAAAAAAATAATTTCATTCCCTTTTCTTGCAACCTCTTCACTCCTTTTTTGCCAATATGAACAGATATAATGACCGAACAATCGTTAATTAAATCATACACATCTAAGGTTTTTAAATGCTGCATTTTTTCCGCAAAAGGATTGTTTCTTTTTTCAACGAGCTTAAATTGCGTCCCATTCTTAGTTTCATAAATAAATATCTCTTTTGCCATTCCCAACATTTTAGGGAAAATATTTATTCCATCGTTAGTCGGGACGGCAATTCTTATCATATTTTCTTTATCGACATTCGATTTTTGGACTTTCAATAATCTTACGTAATCTTTAAAAAAAAGAAACTGTTCAAAACCAGTGAAATTATAATCTGCCAGTATTTGCTTCCAATCCCTTTCGATAAAATCAAAAGCATAAGGACACTCCATATGTTTGAAAAGAATCTTCAAACAAAACGGCATTTGCTTATAAGAAAATTCATTGTAATCCAAAATAAAAAAACTTCCATTACTCTTTAACGCTTCAAAGGTATTCTTTACAATCACTTCTCTAATATTTTGGGGGAAACCATGGAGCGCAAAAGCAATAAAAACCTTGTCAAATTTTTCTCTAAAAGGCAAGTATTTGTCAACCCTTGCACGGATGATTTCTACATTGGGATAATTAACGCATCTTTTCTTGAACTGTGAAGTCATTTCACGGGAAATATCGACTCCTATTAATTTTCCATTTTTCGAAAGATACTTCGTCATTAAACAAGCATTTCTGCCCGTTCCTGTTCCCAGGTCAAGGATTCTATCTTCTGGTTTAATTTCCATCAACTCAATGGATTTTTTTATAAACGGAGAATATCTGCCAAACGTTGCTATGTTAAGTAAAGCATCATAATACCCTGCCATAAATCCATTAATTTCTACTTTTGATTCCGGATAATATCTGCCCATTGCACGCTATTTATAAGATAGTCCTTGCCACTTCTCGCCAGCATATATCGAGATCTTCAGCCAGTTTTCAGGAGGCGTGAAAGGGCAAGCATAATCCTTACTGTAAGCACACCATGGATTATATGCCTCATTAAAATCAAGAATCCATTTCCCTTCAGAAGTTTGATGTTTTTCAGTTTCAAGATCAAGATATCGGCCTGCCCCATAAGTTTCTTTACCGCTGGTTGCATCCCGGAAAGGAATAAACAGCCGTTCTTCCTCAGGAGAACTCTTATAAACCTGCAATTTACAGTTTGTATCTTTGATTCCGAATTCGAATTCGCCCCATCTAAGAAACTCTCGCTCATTTCCCCGGGTATCTTCTATTTTTAATCTCTCTTTCTTTTTATGTTCCTTAAGTAGTAGTTCTAATCGATAATCCGGATCCGGAGGATAGTAGTCGAGCCCTTTGAAGTCCTGACGTTTATCAAGAGGTAATGGTGACTGAAAATGCATTTTGAAAAATCTATCTTTCTGTTCACGCTCTGCTTTAACACGTTCTTTCCATTCAGGTCTTAATTTCATACTATCACCTCCTGTTTTAAATGTCCATTGATATCAATTTGATGAACACCCTAACGCCTTAAGTACGTCTTCGCAGTCCAGCCCAATCCGCTGTATACAATAACAAGGTATTTGTCGTTTTTTATCCATTCAACCATTACTATATCCATCCAACTCTCTAACAAACTTTACTTAAAAGGACGTTCACTTCTTTCTGGATGATTTTGTAAACTCTCTTTTCCAGGTCCTTTACAGGTAATTTTTTCTCTTTTCTAATACCCAGAGTCGTAGTTAACTCAATGTAACTATCTACTGACATTCCTTCCCTTTCGAAAAGCTTTTTGCCACACCGGACAGCGCAGGCATCTATTAAGATACGCTTTTGGGAGTTTTTTACAATCTCTTTAAACTTCCATGGTACTATAACAGCGGGAAGGCATCCAATCTTCACATCATCCGGGTGTTCCTCCCATATCCTGATGCAAGCCTTGGATGCGGCAACCCCGGTCGCGCATCCACCGTAGCAGGTGAAAATTAAAAGTTTATAACGCACGTTTTACCTCAAACCTGCTTATTTATGTAATC
>CAYYUB010000139.1:0-3709 GCA_964474855.1 uncultured bacterium | reverse complement strand
GGATGAGAACCCTTTTCCGTATAATTGATATTGCCACGAAGGCATTAAGATATAAAGATATTTGGACAGGATAAAAAAAGGATTTACTGGATTTTTTTGTTTTAACTATTAACTTCACTAAACTCTATTTTTTCAACAGCCGCTAAGCTGCTTTTTTGCTTATCTTGGAATTTTTTCTCTTCACATCTAACATAATCTCCAGTTGAAAACATCCATTCTTCATCGCTTTCTGTCTCGTTTTTCGAAATTATTTTATAAATATTACCTTCGATATGTTTCGCTTCTACTGGACGCCACACATCGGTCCCTTCATTTAGTAGAGGCAAATATATTGTATGTATTAATGTTATCTTTTTATCTCTGTATATATAGGCTTTCACCAATGATTCAAATAGTCTTATTATACCAATAACAATAAATATTGGTAGCGCGAAGAAAAGAAAAGCAGCCAATATTGGAAGTTCTAAAATATCTATATTTTTCTTTTCCATCACTGTACCTAGAGATATGAAAAAAATGATTAAGGCTATTGAGAAAACAAAACACACTTTTGCCCATATTAAAAAATAAGTTTTGCTAGATAATCCCTCTTGTGGTTTTGGTCCCACCCAAAAGAATATATATCGACCGAATTTTTGGGGAAATTTCTTTGCCAAATATAGTAATAAAAAAATGGCCGCAAAAATTAAGAATATATAAGATATTTTCATTTTTTAATTTTATTCTTTCTCATATATTTTAATTAAATTTTCTAAACATTCATCACACAAAATATCTTCTTTTTTATCCATTTCTGCTAAACTATGTGGGAATGCTCTTGCGCAGGTTGGATTGGTGCACCTTGGGATTCCAATCAAAGTGCCGGTTGATGAAAAACTTTGCATAACCAATCTTTTAATTTGTTTTCCAAAAGATACTCTAGGGCTAACAAATCCATAATAGCTTATGACTGCTGCATCACCTCCACTCCAACCAAATAGAAAATAATAATCTTTTGCATAAATATTATAGGATGTAACTAAAAGTATTCCGAAATTATCTGGTTCTTTTATCAGATAATCGTATTTTTCCTTTATCTGTTTTAATATCTCATCCGCATCGTATTGGTAAGGCATACCGTTTCTTGTCCTTGCATTTCGTGTTGTTGGTATAACTGTATCAGCCAGAACAAGCACATTAATTTTAAATTCATCCATTATACGAGTTTTAATAGCTTCAATGAAACGATAATCAACATTCTCCGTTTGAAGTATATATATTCTTTTAGAATACATCTCCGGCAATTCAATACGCTGTTTGCTATATTCGATTGTATTCAATGTATCCAGAAATTCCTGAGCCTTTTTTAAAACCCTTCTGTCTTTAGAAAATTCTATTACATTTTTTAATCTCTTTTCAGCATCGTAAAATTTATGTATTTTGATCTCGACTTCGGCTAATTTTACATGAACAGCATAATCCCAGGAATTTAACCTTAAAGCTTTCATGTAGGTTTGATGAGCAGCATAGTACTGTTGTTGCGACTTATAAGCATTCCCTAATTCGACATATGTTTTATAATACTTTCTGGCAGATACATTAGTTAATTTGTCGATATCCTTTACTTTTTTCTCTAACTCTATTATTTCTTTAGGAGTATACACTTTTTTTGAATCCGCGTAGCCCTTATTAAAAGATTCAAATATTTTTCTTATATATTGCCGCGGTTCTCGCACATCTTTGGGTATTAAATTAAACTCGTAACAAATTGACAATATGATTCCTATCGATATAAAAACAGCAAACGTAATTCCTATGATCCGATTGAAACGTTCTTTACTGAATTCTACTTTGTTATCTTCAGGATTCTTAAGGTTCATTTTTTTCTATAATATTATAAAGATTTTTTATGCTTTTGTCAAAGGATTTTAACAGCCACGAAGGCACAAAGAAATTTACAAGAGAATAAATAGCGAATTTAAAGAGAAAAAAATAAACGAAGAAAAGAAAAAATCATATATAAAGTGCCTCGCCTGTTTCTATAAAAACAAATAACTAATCAACCAATCAGCTAACACGAAGCATCCCCACCCCTTGACTAAACGAAAACATTTCGTAATTTTTTTACTTAAGAAGTTTGTAACAATTTTAATGTATCGGAGGGATAGAAATATGTATAAAAATTATAGAGTCTTTTATATTTTAATTTTGTTTTCCTTTCTTAATGCAGAGGCACTAACAAGAAGAGAAATAAACAGCATATATTCAAAAATAGATAGCCTGATTTATAAAGATAAGGATTATGATGAAGCATTAAGACTTTCCAAAGAGTTAATCTCTGTACCAGATATTGGCAGGTATTATGTTGATAATGCAGAAAACATAATAAACCTTATCGAAAATTACTCTGATTACGATAGGAAACCTTTGGAGCTGTTCTTTAAATACCGGATAAATTCGAAGGAGCGTTCTAAGGAAAATGAGAACATATTCCGGGAAATATTAGAGAAGTACCCAGACTGTAAACTTGCGGGATTTACTCAATACTTGTTAGCTAAACATTATGAGAGTCTAATCGGTTCCGGCGGTAGTTATCTTGAAAATCCTGAAGTTGCAGGAGAAAAAGCGATAGAAAGTTACGGGGAAGTTGTTCGGAAATATCCCGCAGCTGAAATGCCAATTACAGATCTATGGTATCGGTCTAAAATAGGAACAAAAATTGCCCCTTTAGCACAGTTAAGGATAGGAGATCTCTACAATTCTGATTATCATTATTGTGTATATCCAATGCAAGAAGAAGCAATTAAAGCTTATAAATTAGTTATTAATAATTATCCTGAAGATGTAGACCGCTATGGTAATAAAGTAGCTGTTGATGCTTATGTGAGCATCTTGAATATGTATAGAGAAGATATATTCGGCAAGACCATTCTTGATACATTAAAAGCTAGAGAGATATGCAATATTTTAATAAATAAGTTCCCGAATCAAGGGTATCTAGTTGAAGGCTTGTATTTCGGCGAAATACATCCGGAAGCCTATATGGTTTTAGCGGATTGTGAAGTAGATAAAGAAAAAGCGCTCGAAATTTACGAGAAAATAGTTGCTGAATTTCCGAATAGTTGGAGAGGTCAAGTCAACTCAGGTGCAGTTAGCTTATATTCGATTAGTGCTTTAGGTAGGATAGGATATTTATTTAAGGACCCTCAAGCAAAAATTAATTGTTACAGGAAATTTTTGGATTCTAGTTTTGACAGAAAAGTCCGTGGGCGTGCGCAATTCGAAATTGCCTTTACATACGAAATGAAGGTTAAAGATTACAATCAAGCTTTAATTGAGTATCAAAAAGTGCTTGAAAATTTTTCCGATGTCAGTACAGGTGGCGAAGCATATACTTTAGGCGAAGACGCAGAACACGCCATTAGAAGAATACAAGAAAAATTGAATAAGGAGCAAAAGACAGACGTTAAATCACCTTAAGTTCTTTGTTTGTTTTTCACCATTTAACCATTTTTCAATTCAACCATTATACTAATTTAATGTACATGGCACCGCCCCTTGACTAAATTCTTAATCTTTTTAAATTAATACCATGAATATCGTAATAAAATCAGGTTGTTTGGGAAACATTGTCCAATGTCTAGATTTGACCCCAAAAAATCACCAAAAAATCCACAAGAATTTGTGATCCCGGGATTCGATGAAAAAAATTGAATAATACAGGAGGAAA
>CAYYUB010000138.1:0-3731 GCA_964474855.1 uncultured bacterium | reverse complement strand
TCGGGCTTATTATTATATTTTTCCTATACGCGAGAAAAATAAAAGGTGCGATTCTGTGGGGGATACTTATTACTGCGATTGTCGGGATTCCCATGGGTATAGTTAAGTTTGGAGGAATAGTTTCCAAGCCACCTTCCTTAGCTCCTACGTTTTTCAAACTTGACATATTAGGAGCTTTTCACTGGGAGTATATTGTCCCTATTCTGGTTCTTTTCCTGCTCGATTTCTTTGATACAGTCGGAACGTTGATAGGCGTCAGCTCACATGCTAATTTGCTTGACGAAAAAGGAAATTTACCCAGGGCAGGTCGGGCTCTGATGGCTGATGCAATAGGAACAGTTGCGGGAAGTTTATTTGGAACTTCTACAGTTACAAGCTATATCGAAAGTGCAACCGGAGTAAGTGAGGGTGGACGAACCGGGCTGTCTAATATTTTTACATCTGCCTGTTTCTTGCTGGCAATATTTTTCTATCCTCTCATAAAAGCAATCGGCGGCGGCTATCAGGTTGGGAATAGTACTTTTTATCCCGTTACCGCACCTGCGCTTGTTCTTGTCGGCGCTCTTATGATTAAAAGTGTTGCAAATATAAAATGGGATGATGTAACCGAGGCAATTCCTGCTTTTTTGGTTTTAATCGGAATTCCTTTGACCTATAATATATCTCACGGGATGGCACTCGGTTTCGTTTCTTATCCTATCATGAAGCTTTTTTCGGGTCGAATTAAGGAAGTTCATCCGATTATGTGGGGTTTAGCAGGTGTTTTTGCGGTAAGCCTTGTTTTGTCGACAAGATATTAGATCGGTTTTTAGACCTTTGTCCTAAAAACAGTTGAATGGTTAAATTGTTGAATGGTTGAGTAGTAAAAACAACAAGTAAAAAGTGGGTTGTGTAGAGGGCTTTGTGTCCTCTGTGTCTCTGTGTGAAAATAAGTTTAGTTTTTTTCGATTTGTAGATCTTCGTACAAAATTTTGTGGTCTTTAGGGATAGATTTATACATTAGAAGACCGAGCTTTCTGATTTCCCAGAGGGCTGCTTTACTCGTTCTTAATTTAAGGAAGTTTCTGAAACTGCGTGCGTTTAAGGTCATAACTAATTCAGTTTTAAAAGATTCGGGAAGAAGATATTTAATAAGGTCGTTAGAAAGTTTATATTTTGATAAAAATAATAATATGTGTTTCAAGTTTTGGGCAGTTGTCTCATAAAATTTTCCCAAAACTTCGTCAGGTAATTCGGGTACAACACAGTATCTTTTTACGATTTTTTTATAGCCGGAAGGGCTTTCTGCCTTTTCTATATCTTTATCTTTTGTCAGATCTTTTAGGGTATATCTTGTTGAACGTACCGTATAGCTAGCCATTCTGTGACGTACAAGTTCCTGAAGTAGGGCACGGGAAACCCCTTCTATCTTAAAAGTATAGCTACAATGTTCGAAAATCGATGTATGTTTCCATTCTATAAGATTTCGAATGAGTTTCTTATCTTTTAGACCCATATTATCCGAGGCTGAACCGTGGGAGGTTCTTGCCGCAGTTATACATTTTTTTATCGAGTCGTAGTCGATTAAAATAACTTTCATTTTTCAATTATATGGAGAATGCGGATAAATTCAAGGGAGTATCACCGCAAAGACGCAGAGGGCGCAGAGAAAAGATAATATTTTGTTTGTTTAAGACCCACACGACCCTGATTTTTTTAACCACAGAGAGCAAAAAACTACAATATTTAAATGTTCTACATGTAAAAAAGTTATGTTTTGGGAGGTGTTTTTAGATAAACGCAATAAAAAAAGTAGGTTGGGGTATGGCTCTGTGTTCTCTGTGCCTCAGTGGCAAATACATCTTGACAAAAGTCTTAAAAACAATATTCTCATAGAAATGAATTATAATATCGATTATGATAATATCTCAGCAAATTATTCAATACATAGAAATGCAAATTCTACTGTGGTTAATCATGTTTTGGAGAAGATGAAAAATAAAAATATCGAAAAAATATTGGAAATGGGGTGTGGTACGGCTGATTATTTGTTTGCTTTAACACAACAACTTAATTCCGATTCCTATGGATTTGACAATTCCGAGAATATGATAAAAGAAGCAAATAAAAAAAATCCGGGCTTAAATTTAAATGTTAATGATCTGGATAACGTTTTTAATTATGAGGATGATTCCTTTGATTTAGTGTATTCAATTGATGTAATTCATTATGTTAAAGATTTAAATTATTATTTTAAAGAATGTAATCGTGTTTTAAATAAAGATGGGATATTAGTCACAGTAACAGATTCCGGGGAAGATTTAGAAAATAGAACAATAACAAAATATTTTCCAGAGTCATTAGAAATTGAAAAGAAAAGATATCCCGGTGTCTATAAAATAGTAAAAAAAATGAAAAACAATGGTTTTAAAGGAATTGAGATAACTCATTCGGAAAAAGAGTATAAAATGAGTGATGAAATATTTCAAAAGTTTAAAAATAAAGCTTTTTCAGCAATAAAGTTAATAAGTGATGAAAGTTTTGAGGAAGGAATTCAAAAGATAGAAGAAGATATGAAAAAGAATAAATGTCTTGTTAAGGAGTTATATACCTACATCTGGGGTGTTAAATAGCTACACGGATCCTTCGGTCCGGTTGAATTGTTGAATAGTTGAATAGGAAAAACCAATTAACTAATTCACTAATTAATCAATTTACTAAGAGTTTAGCCTTTTTCCAAACGAACTGCGTGATAGAGAGATGCAATAGCAATGTAAATCCACATTATAGATATAATTACACCTACAAAAAGGCAGATGTACCCCGCAAGAACTATTGGAATACCGAGTAATCCCATACCAAATACTGTCCAGGCATGCCCATCCGTCATTATCCAGCTTTCCTTTATGGCATCTATCGCAGACATTTTTTTATCCATAACTATATAAGGAACGAATATAAGCTTGCATGCAAGGATAATACCGGGGATAATCAAGAAAAGTGTCCCAAATCCTACTATAAGAGCGGTTAGAAAACCCGCAAGAACAACGTTCCCGTAGTCCTTGAAAGGTGAGAATAATTCTTTTATTTCAATTTTTTCTCCTCTTGATGCCTTGAAATTTAGATAAGATAGTCCAAATTGTATAGGTCTAACTACCAAAAACATAAATACTATGGATAAAATCCCAGCAATAGCTATAAAAAGGATTAAAAATATTACAAAGTCAGGCTCCTTTTCAAAGAAGGCTATAAAGTACATAGGAATGAAGAAAATACCGGCAAATTGTGACGTAAAGTGAAATATTAGAAATATCACAAATAGTTAGAGAAAGTTTTTCCAGAGCTGTCTCCAACCGTGACCGTAACATTCAAACGCACCGGGGATTAAATTATATTTTTCCGATTTATTTATTTCTAAATTTTTATCGTCCATACCACTTCCTTTATATTTAGATTTTAACGATTAATAATAAAAATGTCAAGTATAAAACGCTATCCGCTTTCCGCATTCCCCAAAAATGGGGTAGAGGTGAATGCCGAGATCAGACATTTAAGAAGACGAAAACATATATATTTTTACAGCTATTTCAAGTTTAGAATTAATAGATTAAGCCAAACAAATAAAACAACTTAGTTAAATTAAGTTAAACTTGCTATATCGGAAAAATTTAAAATTCTACAGGTTAGGATATTCTTGTCTGAATCTTGTTTTGCTTCTTCGGGTTGAGTTTTTCTTGACTATTGACTTATGA
>CAYYUB010000137.1:0-3732 GCA_964474855.1 uncultured bacterium | reverse complement strand
GATTATAAACTTAAAGGTATGGTTAGTCAGTTGTGGGGTACCGTGCAGATGCAGAAGGCTCCTTCTGTATATTACAAAACAAAGCAAAAGAAAGAAATAGAGAGGGTTGAATCGGGTGAAACTGTGAGCGAATTTGAAACTTATGTGGTTTCTCATTCTATTCCCCTGAAGGCGAGCGAGATTGATGTTTCTTTATCTCTTGAACATCGTAAAAAGGGTTTACTATGGTATTCTACCTATGCTGTGGATTTCTCGGGGTGGTATGAGGTAGCTAACGATACTAAAGAGTCCCGTTATATTTACTTTGATTTTGGCTTTCCGGCTGCAGGTGCGGTTTATGATGATTTTAAACTTATAGTTAATGATAAGGAATTGGAAAAAATTGAAATATCAGCCGGGAGGGTAGTACATGCCATAAAACTGTCTCCCGGAGAAACTGAAGCCATAGAGGTTTCATACAACTCCCAGGGGTTAGATCAATGGTGGTATGATTTTGGTGAAAACGTTACTCAGGTTAAAGACTTCATGCTTACGATGAATACCGATTTTGATAAAATAGACTTTCCCCAAAATAGTATTTCTCCGACAGAGAAAACTAAAATTGAAAAGGGATGGGAGTTGAAATGGAAATATTCCAATTTACTTACTGGAGTGAAGATAGGCATGGATTTACCAAAGAAATTGAATCCCGGTCCCTGGGTCAGTCAGGTTACTTTCTCGGCTCCCATTTCTCTCTTTCTCTTTTTCTTCTTACTATTCGTTTTTACAACATTACGTGGTATAAAAGTTCATCCGATGAACTATTTTTTTATTGGAGCAGCTTTCTTTAGTTTTTATCTGCTTTTAGCATACCTTGTTGACCACGTGACTATTCATGCAGCATTTCTGATTAGCTCTACTGTTTCAATAATCCTTGTTGTTACTTACATGCGATTAGTTGTTAGCAATCGATTTGCCTTTGTAGAGATTGCGATTTCTCAGTTCATATACCTGGTTTTATTTTCTTATACATTTTTCTTTAAAGGCTTCACCGGACTTGCTATAACGATTTTATGTATTGTAACCTTGTTTGTTGTTATGCAGTTTACGGGAAAAGTAGATTGGGAAGAAGTATCTCGAAAAAAGGGGTGATGTGAACGCTTCCGGGGGAGGTTTTTTTAACGGCAGGTTAATCCGGTTTAGAGTTTAAGGAGAGAGATACAAAAAATACATAAATTTGTGTTTTTTCGCACTTGTAGTGCTTGACATAGCAGGCTAAATATATAACATAGAGAAAAATATTATAAACAGTGATCCTTTAATAGATTAAAAAAACATACCCTAACTTGGAGGGATTCATGGATAAATTAAAGCTGAGTATTTTAAGCCTTTTGATGGCAATAGTAGCAATAACGCCCGTTTCATGCAATAAGGGCGATTCGTCCGGCATTTCAGTAAAACCAACCTTAAATAGTATGGAGGAATACGAAACTCTTTATATGGATATCGGTTTAACCCAACAATTCGAAAATCCTTATGACCCTGAAGATATAAGAGTGGATGCAATTATAAGGCCCCCGGATGGTAATGCGATAAAGCTTCCCTGCTTTTATAAGGATGGCCCCTCAGGGAAATCGAATTGGGAAGCAAGGTTTACAGCCATACAGACAGGAACGCACTCGTTCCATATTCAGGTTACAAACAAAAAGGGTACGTTTAATTCCAAAGAATTCTACGTATCGGTAAAAGAGTCGGACAATGATGGGTTTTTACACGTAAATAAAAAATCCCTTTACTCATTAGTGTTTGATTCAGGTAAACGCTTTCGTGGTGTTGGTCTTAACGTGGGATGGGAGCTCGAGTCCAATTGGAAGCATCCTTATGAAGATTATCTTGATGAGCTTGAGAAAAATAACGCGAATTTCTTTAGAACATGGATGTGTACCTGGAATCTTCCTCTGGAATGGACGAGAGTTGTTATGGGTTATGATGGGTCTATCATTGATGAGTTCGAGAACTGGGATAAGGTATTTTCTCATTCATCGGGTTTAGGAATCGATTTGGGGAAATCTCAGTTTACCGGAGATGATACGAACAGAGTTGTAATAGATTCCAATACCAAGGAAACTATTGTTTACAACCTTAAGGATATAAGAAGATTCAAGATAAAACTATTCTACCACAAGAATCTTTCTACAGAAAAGATAAAATGTTATTCTTCGCCGGATAATATTACGTACAGCCCTATTGATATTGAGTTCAGCCAATCCTGGGATATCTCTCTGGAATGGCACCGAATGTTTGTTGTATATATAAATGAGCTTCCGGAGGGAACTAATTATCTCAGGATTGAATTTTTAGAAAATATTGAAGGTTCCCCTTACCTGGGAAATGCTCAAATTGAATGTGGACAAGAGGAAGATGTTCTGGATGCTCCCGGTCTTGGCAGATATTATAGAAAAACTGCGGAAAGATTGGACGAAGTCCTCCGTTTAGCCGAAGAAAGAGGTATCTATATGATGTTGACACTTGATTACCACGGTATTTTTAAATCCGAGGTGGATCAATGGGCGTCCAATGCCGAGTGGAGAACAAATCCATACAATGCTGCAAATGGTGGTCCTTGCGAGAGTCCGGTAGATTTTTTTGCGAATGCCGGGGCAAAGAAAATATACAAGAATAGATTACGCTATATTGTTGCGCGGTGGGGATACTCTACCAATCTTGCCTGCTGGGAATTATGGAATGAGATTGATAATGTTATGGACTGGCAAAAGGTTCCACCGGCAACGATTGTAAGCTGGTATAAGGAAATGGCGAATTACTTAAAGCAGATTGACCCCTACAAACATCTCATTTCAACAAGCGTTAGTCACAGGGAAATGCCAGGTTTATGGGAAATTGAAAATCTTGATTTTTCCGGGCATCATTTATATGGTCCTGATAGGGATGTTACGGATATTCGTAATAGTATTAGAAAATATGTTAAAGACTTTGATAAACCAAACGTGGTAAATGAATTTGCTTTGGGATGGAAGGGGCCCGGTAAGGATTTCCCTGCTGAGTTGTATGAGGGCGAGATGCACAATGGTTTATGGCGCGGAATGTTTTCTCCTACACCGATATTGCCTCTTACGTGGTGGTGGGAATGGCATTATTACAAAGGACATTATTTCCATTTTAAAGCGGCTGCCGGTTTTGTCTCATTGATGTTGAAGAAGAATGAAGATGTTCTTGAAGAAATTTCTGTTGTGAGTGTAGACGGAGATATGGAAATTATGGGACTTAAGTCTGGCAATGATATATTTTTATGGTTGAGAAATCCAAATGAAGAAGAAAAAAAAGACCTGGTACTGAATATACAGGAAACGGAGTATTCGTCATACCTCTTGAAATACTACAATACCTGGACAGGTGAGTATTCGAGTGATAAAGAAATAGAGCTGACAAATGGCCAGCTTATCTTACAGGATATCCATCTGAAAAGCCAAAAAGATATGGCGGTATGGATTAGACTTGCTGAATAGTTATTAGAGAATAGTAAGTAGAGAGTAGTTGTTAGTAATAAGAATAAATAAAAAAATATAACTTTGTGTCTCCGTGTCTTTGTGTGAAAATTAGTTCTTGAGTTGGGATAGGATTCTGAATTATTACTTCTGGTTTCTCTTTTTATTGTTTCCTTGAAATCTTTCCCCTTGACTGTAAGGTTGTATCGTTTAATTTGTAAATTATGCCTGCAAATTTACCTCAAAT
>CAYYUB010000136.1:0-3802 GCA_964474855.1 uncultured bacterium | reverse complement strand
AAAAAAGGGTCTGTATCATGACACGGTCGGCTTTTCTCGGTCAGCAAAGATATGGCACCATAAACTGGTCGGGCGATGTCGGCGGGAACTGGGATACCTATGAAAGACAAATTGTAGCCGGATTAAATTATACTATTACCGGATTGCCATACTGGACTACTGACATTGGTGGGTTCTTTCGCCCGGGCAGTTCGCAATATACCGATGAGAAGTTTCATGAATTGCTTACCCGTTGGCACCAATGGGGAACATTCAATCCCATCTTCCGTAACCATGGTTATCAGACAGAAACCGAACCATGGAAGTATGGGGAAATAGTAGAAGAGAACATGCGAAATATGCTGGATCTGCGTTACCGCTTACTCCCTTATATATATTCCGAAGCATGGCAGATTACGAAAAACGGATCGACCATGATGCGCCCGCTGGTAATGGATTTTAGAGAAGATGCTGTTGCCGTTGGACAAGCCTATGAATATATGTTCGGAAAATCAATTTTGGTTGCCCCAATCACGGAGGCCGGAGTAAACGAATGGAATGTCTACCTGCCAAAATCAGCTTCGTGGTTTAATTTTTGGACAGGAAAACAATTTAAAGGTGGTCAAACAATAACGACATCAGCACCTCTAAATATAATTCCTCTTTTTGTTAAAGCCGGTTCTATCATTCCAATGGGACCGTTCATACAGTATTCCACAGAGAAAAGCGACCCCGTTGAAATCAGAGTCTATCCCGGTGCCGATGGTGAGTTCACACTATATGAAGATGAAAATGACAATTATAATTATGAAAAGGGATCGTATTCAATCATTACTTTTAGCTGGAACGATAGTAAAAAGGTGTTGACCATAAGCGATCGAAAAGGTTCATTCCCCGGAATGCTTAAAAAGCGCCATTTCAACATTGTACGAGTTGCAAAAAATAAAGGCGCCGGAATGGATGCTATTGAGAGTATCGATAAAGAGGTAACCTATAAAGGAAAGAAAGTAAAGGTTAAGCTGTAAAGATATAATTTTAAACGGGGAACGAATTATGTTCCCTTGAAATATTGAGAGGATATGAAGTTCTGATAATAAATACTAATAAAATCAGGAAAAATTTGATATAAAAATGAAGATATCTGGAATCCGAAAACTCTTTATTGGCGCTGTAATGATCATTGCAAAAGCTTTGGTGCCGATTTGTTATGCAGACAATCCGATAATACAAACCAAGTATACCGCTGATCCTGCCCCGATGGTGTATGAAGACAGTGTATACCTTTATACCAGTCATGATGAAGATGATGCCACCGGATTTCATATGCTTAACTGGATGCTTTATACATCCACTGATATGGTCAATTGGACAGACTGTGGAATCATTGCGTCTCTTAAGACATTCAGTTGGGCGGCAGAAAATAACGCATGGGCGCCCCAGTGTGTCTTTAGAAATGGTAAATTTTATTTATATTGTCCGGTGGCTCAAAAAACCGGACCAATGGCAATTGGCGTTGCGGTCTCGGATAGTCCTTACGGACCGTTTACTGATCCTCTCGGAAAACCTTTAATCGCCAATAGTGGAGAAGATATCGACCCAACCGTATTCGTCGACGATGACGGGCAAGCTTATCTATATTGGGGAAATCCCAATTGTTATTATGTAAAACTGAATGAGGACATGATTTCTTATTCGGGCAGCGTTGCCAAAATATCGTCGAGACCACCGAATTACCAGGAAGGTCCATGGCTTTACAAACGGAATGGTCATTATTACCTGGCTTATGCATCGACCTGTTGCCCGGAAGGTATGGGTTATGCAATGAGCAATAGCCCGACAGGTCCATGGGAATACAAAGGAATGATCATGGATCCCAATCAAAAATCATCAGGTAACCATCCCGGGATAATTGATTACAAGGGGAACTCGTATGTATTTGGTTTTAATTATGCCATTAATTTTTCGCTAACTAGTATTCATCGCGAAAGACGTTCGGTTTGTGTTGAGAAAATGAACTACAATCCCGATGGTACTATTCAAAAGCTTCCCTGGTGGTCAGAAACCGGGGCGCCTCAGATAGGCGCTTTGAATCCATTTATAAGAACAGAAGCAGAAACTATGGCGTGGGAATCGGGTATTGAAACCGAAAAGAAAAGTACAAACCATGTTTATGTCACCGATATCGATAATGGTGATTTTATTAAAGTCAAAGGTGTGAATTTTGAGGATAAAGGAGCCGGAGTTTTTAGCGTCAGGGTTGCAAGCGCTTTAAATGGCGGTGAAATCGAATTACGTATTGACAGTCTCAATGGCGCTAAAATTGGTTCCTTACCGGTTTCAAACACTGGTGGTTGGGATTGTTGGGAATTGGAATCAGCCTCTATAAACAATGTTTCCGGCGTTCACGATTTATTTCTGATATTTAAAGGTAATTCTGGCGAAAAGCTTTTCAATTTTGATTACTGGAAATTTATAGAAAAGAAGAAAAAAAGCAAATTGGCAGCTATAAATGCTTCGGTACAAAAGTATAAGATAGATACAGTTTCAGGCATGAACACTCTTCCATTAATAGTTAGAGCAATTTATTCTGATGGCTCACAAAAAGATGTGAGCTCATCGGCATCTGTATCGGCAAATCAGGATGGAATTGTAAAAATTAATAAAGGTTTAATTGAAGGAATAAATTATGGATTGGTGAATCTGACAGTTAGTTATAAAGGAAAATTTGATTCACTGTATGTACTTGTCAAAAGCTATAAAGATGAACATACCGTAAAAAGAATACTGTCTGACAAAAACAATCTTACGCTTTTTAAAGAAAGTAAACTGAACATTGTTATTACAGCGGAATTTGTTGACGGTCACACTGTAGATATAACAAATAACGCGTTCTATAAGAGCTCTGATCCTCAAGTAACAATTGCATCAAAAGGGACAATTGAAGCGAAATCGAACGGGGAAGCTATTGTAACCATAAGCTATACTGACGAATTTGGAAATGTCAGTTCAATTCCGGTTCAAGTAAGAGTTACCAACCGTAATCCATATATCAGGAATAAAGCTGTTGAATACAATGAACAGTCAGGAGTTCAGGACGAAACATGTAGTGATTCCGATGGAGGAAAAAACATTGGATTTATTCAGAATGGCGATTGGATTAAATTCAGCGGTGTTGACTTTGGCGAAGGTGCATCCTCTTGTTATGCCAGGGTTTCCTCAGCTTCGAATGGTGGAAATATTGAAATACATCTTGACAGCCCCGATGGAAAACTCATCGGCAATTTAGTTGTTACAGGAACCAATGGATGGCAAAATTGGATCACAAATAGCTGCCCTGTTAGCGATGTATCCGGTATCCATGATATGTATTTTAAGTTTATCGGTGGTAGAGGTTTTCTATTAAATCTAAACTGGTGGGAATTAAAAAACTGAACTATTATATAATGAAATTCAAACAGCTTATTAAGTCATAACTGAAAAATAATCAGGAGGTATCTGATGAAAATTAAATCCTATTCTATTCTAATTACCAGTATCTTTATATTTGTTGCTGTTTTATCAGCTACATTTTACCGTACCTCCGATTCTCCGCGGGCAACAGAGTTGTTCACTGATTCATGGTTGTTCAACTTCGGCGACGTCCGGGACGGACAAAATCCCTCACTGGATGATTCACATTGGAGACAACTCAATCTGCCCCACGATTGGAGTATTGAAGGGCATTTCCCATCCAATACTAAAAAGAAGGATACGCCTGAGTTCCATGTTGTGAAAGGAGAATGGAAATTCAATAAAGGCGATAACATGCTCTGGAAGAATCCCG
>CAYYUB010000135.1:0-3803 GCA_964474855.1 uncultured bacterium | reverse complement strand
TGTTTTCAATCTTTGAGAGGATTTTTGCCATAAATATTATAAAGAATAGTTTTACTACTTCAGAGGGTTGAAATTGGAAAAACCCTATTTTAATCCATCGTCCATCGCTCTTAGGTAAGAAAGGGACAACGATAAGAAGAATTATTCCTATTACGTATAGTATTAACGCTATGTCCTTTAATCCGTTGAGAGGATAAAAAAGGATTAGAAAACCGAAGAGAAGAGATATTCCTATCCATATCAGATGATTTTTAAAAAACGTCTGGTCTCCCGGATAGTTTGCTGTATACTGAAGAAAAGCGCCTGCTACTAATAGCAAGGCAAGAAGAATAAGAAGATTTTTGTCAAATTTTATTCTTTTGTCCATTCCCATCTCTTTAATATCATTTTTTCGCCTTTGATTTCTAAATAAGCATTAACCTTTTTGGATGGTGGGGGCATTTCTCTCACTTCGTCAAGCTGCAATTTTGATTTTCCATTAGAAAGGAAGTACTTCTTACCTTTTTTCTCGTAATTCAGGTTATCAATCAAAAAAACGGGAGGAGGATTGCCGTTGCCAAAGGGTTCTATTTGTTTTATCAGATTTTTCAAATCTTGTGTTATTTCACTCAGTTTTAATTTTGCATCGAATGGTTTCTTTGCTTTGTATTTTCGGAAGAGTGTTTCCGTTCTTTCTTTAAATTCTTCTAATCTGTCTTTTTTAAGTGTGAAGCCGCATGCGCACTTGTGTCCACCGTAATCTATTAACAAATCTTTTGCCTTATCAAGTACCGAAAGGAGATCAAAACCCTCCGGGCTTCTACCGTCTCCGCGGATTGTAGAACCTAGTGAGTAGATGATAAAGACCGGAAACCCGGTGTAGTCTTTCGCTCTGCTTGCCACACTGCTTGCGACTTTATAATCTAGATTTCTTTTGAATATTACTAAATTTCCTTTGTTTAACTCGCTTTTTATAGTGGAAAATGCTCCTCGTGCATTCCTGTTCCAATCCTGGTGCTTAGCCTTTAACATACTATAAATCCTCGCAGCTTCATCGACTGTTTTGGCAGAGAAAAACTCCCATGTCAGATGCTCTTTTCCGGAAGCAAGAGGTGTTAACGCTTTTTGTATGTTTTTTTTCTTGGAGAGGAAAGAGAATGGAGCTTTAATAGATTCTTTTAAACATTTTTGGCCTTCACAATATATTATTCTATTCTCATCTAGAAGTGGTACCTTATCGACAATGGTTCCAATAAAAGAATATGCGGGTATTTCAGGCAAATTTTTCGTCCACGTTACTGAAGTTTGCCCCAAACATTCATAGAACATGCAATCCGCAAACTTAAAAGCCACACCTGCTCCACAGAGATATTTATATCCGAAAGAGTGTAGTTTTGGGTTTAATATTAGCGCCTCAGGCAACTTTTCTTTTAATTCGTGGTGATCCGTTATAATTATATCCATACCTTTTTTCTTCAAATATTCTACTTCATTGTAACTGCTTGTTCCCGAATCCACAGTAATAATAATATCCACACCCTTTTTATACGCTTTGTCAATTCCCTCTCGGGAAAGACCGTATCCTTCTTTTCGCCTATTAGGTATGTAGTGTTGGACTTCGACTCCAAATACTTCTTTAAATAATAGTTTCATTATCAAAGTAGAGGTTATTCCGTCTACGTCTTCATCCCCCCAGATAAGAATTTTTTTGCCATCATTTATGAAATTCCGGATTCTATTAACTCCAGCTTTAAGGGTATCATCCACCGGGTATAGATTTTTATAGGTAGGGTCAATAAATCTTTCAAGTGTTTTCTCACTTGTCACTTCTCTTTTTGTTAGAAAATTCTTTGTGCCTTTTGATAAAGTTTTATATTTAATATTCACTTTTTTTCTACGAATATCTCATCGAAAGGTTCTTTTTGAAAAACCTTTGCCCTACCTCTTCTTACTATTTCAAGTAGAGCAAAGAAAAGCCCGATTTTTTCCCTACTTTCGGCACCGGCAACAATCTTGGAAAAAACAAACTTTCCGAGTTTTTTAAGATTCTCCATTAGATTGTCGATGAGGTGATCTATATGGAACAAAATTGTTGTAGGTGGATTAAAAGGAACCTTCTTTTTTATTTCTTCAAGGAAAAGTTTTAGTCCGCCAATTGAAATATGGATTTCTTTTTCAATATCTCTGTTGGGCCGCTCAAACATTTTGTTTGTGAGATTTAATTTTTCCCCCAGATAGATACCCATGCCTTTGAATTTTTTGTATTTGGTTAGCATTTCAATAAGTGATTCTTTTGTTTCGAAATCCTCTATCCCCTCTTCAGGTTCTTCCTCTTGTATGATGCCTTTTGCTTTTATGGCAAGAAGAGTGGCAGCATACCTTATAAATTCTCCTGCTCCATCGAAGTCAATTTCTTCGAGATCCTTTACAAATAACAAGTACTCTCTTGTAATTCGAGAAAGAGAGATGTCTCTTATAGCTACTTCTTGTTTCCTGACTAAATACAATAAAAGATCAAGAGGTCCTTCAAATTCTTCGCAGGATATGAGATGACTTTCCGAAATCATAATTTACCTATTATGGCTTTTGCAATGTTATATGTGTGAAAATTTATCCTGTCAAAGTCATTTAAGAGGTCAAGGTGTATTGCGCTTGTATCGATACTTTCACGTTTACCTTCTTTTAAACGATTAATATGGCTTTCCCTGAAATTTATTAACTTTTCCTCCGTCTTCTCCTGACTCATTAACAAATCGCTGGCAATATCCTTGTCCATTGTCGAGAGAGCAGCTTCTACTTCTTTAATATTTAAAAGAATGGTTTCATGATATTTTTTTATTTCATCAAATCCCTCTTTAGAGAAAAAATAGGATTGTTTTATTTTCTTTTCCGCGTAATTCATGACACTTTTACTTATCAAGTCCCCTATATGTTCGGTTTCATTTGCCATTTTTAGTATTGTAACACACTTGTTGCTTTCCCGGTCCGATAATTCCTTACCAAGGAGTTTAGATATATATGCAATCAATTCTTCCTGATTTTTATCCACAATATTATCTTTTGAAATTATATGTTTTCTTAGATCATCGTTATTATGTTTGAATACTTCTAATGTATCCTTGAACATAATTCTTACGACTTCCATAGATTCACGGATCACATCGTAAGCTTTTGATATGGCAATAGTGGAAGAGGACAGGAAGAGGGGATCAAGTTTTAGTCTGGATTTTTTTTCTCCGTATATTTTCCTTAAAAACTTCGCGAGGGGGAAACAGAAAGGGATCAAGATAAATCCCCAGCCATTTACAAGAGTGTGAAGGTTGGCAATTTCTCTTGGAGTAGGCACTGAGCTTTTGGGTAAGAAAAACAGATACAAAGATAATACTATAAAAAGTGTTTTTAGGATCACATATCCAACTCCCATTGCTTTACCTGAGGAGGAAGAAAAACGTGTGGAACCAAGTAATATTGTGAATGATGTTCCTATGTTTACTCCGAGCACAATAGGTATAATCGACGAAAAATTCAAGGTTCCCGCAAAAGCTATTATTAATCCAAGGGTAGCGGCACTGGAATGAAAAAAAAAGGTTAAAATTATTGATGTGAAAAATAGAAAAATAGGATTAATATCAAGAGCGAATATGTTTTTTAGTGGTTCAATATTATCTTTTATTAACCAGATGGAGAAAAATATCAATCCAAATCCCAGTATAATTCTTCCAATATAACTTAATCTTGATTTTGACTGCCAGAGAATAAATCCAATTAAAACAATAATTGGACTGAACTGGATAATATCGGTAGCTATTATCTGTACGGTAAAA
>CAYYUB010000134.1:0-3939 GCA_964474855.1 uncultured bacterium | reverse complement strand
AGCAAAGGGAGGTATAAGTGAAATCAAGCTTTTCGATAATATTTACTTTAATAATACTTTTTTCGATTGGTTCCTGTAAACGTAAAAACGGTTCTAATTTTACCGAATCTTTCGAGGATTTTGGAATATCGATGCTTCACCCGAAATTCGAAAAACTGGAATCCTATGGATTCGACCAAAAACATTTACCTGCAACGGATAATTCCGGCGTCTTAATGGCTGGCTCAAAAGAACACACCATAACACTTTTCTGGTTCACCAATCCTTTTCCGGGTGAAATGAAAACCGAAGAAGAATATAGTAATATGAAACTAAGACTTGCATCAGAGGTCGCTCAATGGGAAAGAGCAGAACAGGATTTTAAAGTAAATCCCGGCAATTATTTGACCTCACCTGTAGGGCACAGGGTGTTCTTTCAAACATGGTCATATAAAGATGCCTCTGCTAGAGTGTACGGTGCGACTTCTGTTTGGTATTGCAAACAATCAAGAAGGATATTCCAGCTCAATATACTTAATACATCCGAGAACAATGATTCTCTCATTAGAAAATATCTCGATGGCTTCAAATGCCACGGGTAAATAGGATTTGGGATTTGGGGGTTGGGATTTAGTCTAAAATCTAGGCCCTAAAACCTAATACCTATATAATGGACGAAAAATATTTAAAAAAACGTTTAACAGAGGTCAAGGAAAAAGTAAGCAAAACACCTAAAACTGCTCCTGCCCATAGGAAGCTTTTAAAACAAGGATATTCGTTTTCTGAACTACCTTCCTCCGAACAATTAATAATTTGGGATTATATATGGAAAAATTCATCCGACTCCTGGGCAAGCGTACACGCATTTCTATATTTAGAATCAAAAATGAAAGATAAAGAATTTTTGCTTGATTCCTGGAAAACGATAAAACACTGGCAAAAGACAGTAGATAACTGGGGGTCCTGTGACGGCTTATCCAAAATATACACAAAAATACTGGAATTAATTCCGGAAGAAGTATTAAAGCAACTTGAGAAATGGAATAAATCGAATAATCTATGGGACAGAAGACAATCGATCGTAAGCCTTTTATATTTCAGCAGAACTAAAAAAGTAATACTGCCGTTCGATACGATTATTAAACTTACAAATAGATTACTGGATGATAAAGAATATTACGTTCAAAAAGCCGTCGGCTGGTCATTAAAAGAATTATACAACGTATATCCTAAAGAAACGTTACAATATTTAGAAGATAATATTAAGAAGATATCGTCAATAGCATTTTCTCCCGCTACCGAAAAGTTGGAAAAGAAAAATAAAGAAAAATTAAAGAAGATAAGAAAATAAATTTAAAGACGGTTAAATCAAAGTGAATATTATTATAAATACAACAATTTGGTTTTTAATCGGAGTTTTCTTATTAAATATAATTGTTCTGGCAGTTTTTCGTACCGGCATTGTGTATAAAAGCAGAAAACAAGATGGTACACTAAAGAAGAAAATGGCCTTTGCCGGAATTCTGCTATTTTTAATTATGTTGATACTTATACTAATATTTTTTATAGCTTTTGATTATTTTGCTTTCAAAAATATAGAACAAATAAAATATATCCGGGTTCTATCAATAAATTTATTATTATTGCTGCTTTTGGATTTTTATGATGCTTTTATAATCGATATCTTTGTGCTAACAAAATGGAAGCCCGGATTTTTAAAATTAAGCAAGGAATTGACGCCGGATTCGATGAAATTCCATATTAAGAAGCAGTTTACAGCAGGATGGATAATAAAACTTCCTTTGATACTTATAAGTTCTACCCTCTTTTACTTTTTATATCGGTAGACATAGCAAATAGAATCTTAAATCGATATTTGAGTCCGCCCCTTGACTTTTAGGAAGATGTTATTAAAATGATTATAAGTATATAAGTATTTACTTATACTAATTAAGGATAAAAATGAAATATGAAGTGAAAAGAATGGCAAAGGTTTTTAAAGCGTTAGGAGAGCCAACAAGATTAAAAATAATCAATATTTTGGCGTCCGAAGGCGGATATTTTTGCGTTGGGGCTATGGCAAGAAGGCTTGGCATTTCACAGCCTGCGGTATCTCAGCATTTGAAGGTTCTGAAGGAATCGGGCATTCTCGACTCGAAGAGAATGGGTTTTCGCGTACACTACTTCGTAGATGCAAAAACTTTAGAGAATTATAAAAAACAAATAGACGAACTTATTGAAAACGCTTTAAAAAAAAGCAGCCATCCAGACAATAAAGCCTGACTCTTTTGCTAAAAAAAATTTTTCAGATATATATAAGTTATTAAGCATATACCAAAAATGGAGGTTATATGAAAAAAATACACAAATCTTATCTTGTTTCGGTTGTTCTTGCGCCGGTTGTCTTTTGGGTTTACTTGCTTTTTGACCTCGTTTGTGCCGCAAGAGCTATTGTTTTTGAGGTTGTTACGGGGGTATTATCATTAACGCTTTTATCGTTAGTTTATAAAAGCAAAAAAGCTCTTATGCTTTTAGTCCCGCTTCTTGTGCCTGTTTTTGTCGTTATTGCATCACCGATAATTATGGTTAATAGATTGGGGGCAGAGAAATTCTTAAGTCAGAGAATCCCTGCTTTCGTTACGTTTGAAATTTTTGCCTTATTTCAAATTGTGTTGATTTCGATTTTGATTGGAATGAAGAAGCGATTAGAACGATAACTGAATTATATTTAGTGGAAAAAACCAAAAAAGGAGGAATGATATGAAAAATTCAAACAAACTATCAGTACCTGTAATTTATGTTAAGGCGGTCATTGCCTTGATGTTTATTCAACTGGTGCATAAAGGTGTTCGGGAAATACCCCATGTTTTACAGGTGACTCGTATATCTCCCAAAGTGGGGCTAATGTTTTTTACCAGTTTACTTATAGTAGGAATAATCGGCGTTTTTTGCAGGTTTAGGTGGGGTCTTATTTTAGGAATTATTGGGGCTAGCTGGATGATTTTTCAGCCTTTCTTAGTTCACGGAATAATGAGGGTACCGGCTTTAAATGGAATCTGGTGGTACCCGATATTTCCTATTACTCAGGGTGGTCTGATTATTTATTTTTCTATACTTACATGGCAAAAGGATAAAGAACACATAACTCAAACCTAATACAAAAAAGAAGGATATTGTATGTGTTGGAGTTTTAATCGTTGTTGCTGCAGTCATGAAAAGTTCAATGAGAACTTCAAGCACGAAGTAGAGCAAACCAACGATGGGCTAACCATCAAAATCAAGGCTAAATCACCTAAAAAGGCTGAGGCCCTGAAGAAGATGTTTGAAGCTCATAGAGAACTCTGCGGCGAAAACTGCGGATAGCAGCAATCAATAAAAAACGGAGGGTTTAACCCCTCCGTTTTTTAAATACTGAGCAATACTGAGGGGTCAGGTCTCGTTTTTTGAATTCATATAATTAGTGAGTAGGGAGTAGAGAGCAGTAAGCAATTAAAAAACAAATAAAAAACTTTGTGCTCTTTCTGGTTATTTTAGGATTTGGGGGTTGGAATTTAGCAAGTTGGTAGCTGGAGGTTAGTGGTTGGTGGTTTAAAAAACAACAAAAATCAAAAGCCATAAAAAAATTTACCCATTTAACTTTCCTCTTAAAATCAAACTTTTAAAAATTACCATATAAGACCATTAATCCGGTCTATGTTCTCCTGTGCATTCTTTATACCTTTTTGAGCATATTGTATCCACTTAGAATCACTTGTTTTCGTTATCGTTTTTTCCCAGATTCTTTTTGCCTCTTCAAACTTTTCTTTTGCCGGTCTCAACTTCTCTTCATTCAAACCCAAACGATAATAGTACTCGCCGTAAAGAGCTAAAAGAATTACGTCATCAGAATCAATACGAAAACCTTCATTAATATATTTTTTAACACCTGAAAGATTCTTTCTGGTAAGCTCAAGATTAATC
>CAYYUB010000133.1:0-3956 GCA_964474855.1 uncultured bacterium | reverse complement strand
AGAGGCGGTGGAGGTAATATAAATTTCGCTACTTCCACCAACCAGGCTCCAAGAATCGCGACTCCGGGTAAAGAAGGTACGATGAAAACTCTTAATTTGATATTTAGCCCTAAAGCAGACATTGTTGTAATAGGACCTCCAAATTCCGGAAAATCTTCCCTAATAGCAAGCATTACCGGAAACTCACCTAAAATAGCCGACTATCCTTTTACCACTAAAAAACCGCGTTTGTGGACTTATGTACATGATTTCTCAAGGTACACTTTTATGGATACTCCACCTCTAATCCCCGAAGCAACTGAAGATATTAAAATACTCTTGAGGAGAGCAACAATACTCTTAATCGTCCTTGACTGCACACAGATTGAAAAACGGGATACAATAAAACCGATAGTAAAAGAACTTGAGGAATATTTTGAAGAAGACCCGCGCAGGAAAATCGCCTATGTATTTGCAAAAACCGATAAAGCAGAATCACTCCCTGATATTCCTACTCCTTATCCTGTTTTTCCGGTATCTGTTGAAAAAGAAGAGGGGATTGAAGAATTAAAAAAATTTCTCTTTGAAGAATAAATAGCCACGAAGACACAAAAAAAGAAGTCAGAAGTTAGGAGTTGGAAGTTAGAATCCCATCCCCACAACCATATTATCCACATGTAGAACATGTAGTACCTATTGTTTTTACTATTTAACCATTCAACTTTGATTCGAAGAATCAATTATTGGGACGCAGATTAACAGGATTTATTGTTGTTGTTTAAAACCCAACCCACAACCTACGAAATAGCCTCGGATTAACACGGATTTTTTTGTTTGTTTTAACTACTATCTACTCTCTACTATCTTCTCTTTATTTTTGATTTGTAGTTTAATTCTATGATTTCTCCGGATTTGCTTACTTCTAATATGAAACCGTCTAAGTATTCGGAGGATGATTTTCTGTAAATTGCCCATTTGTTTTCACCCAGAGATTCTACATCTTTAAGTCTTGCCCCGCTTAAGTATAAAAGAATCAGGGCCTTTCCTAAATTTTTTACGTCTTCTTCGTTATTTATTTTGACATTCTGATCCTTGCACATTTTGAGTCCATCGTTAAGGGGTACATCCGTTTCCGGACTATAATGGATATAAATGTTTTTGTTATCTTTGCTAATAGCTGCTTTCGCTACCGGAATTTTGCCAGAGATTGTCCCATCCGGTGCTTCTTTTTCTCTTATGATAAGAAAAAATTTCAAGCCGTGAAAGCATCTGCTTATTACAGTTGCTCCAAATTCTCTTACTTTTATTGTTCCTTCTTTGTTTTTTAGTTCTATCCCGTTTTTCTCCAATTCTTTCAATACAGCTTCTTGCTTTGGACCTAAATTTTCAGGTTTTTTCGGTTTTGCTTTAGCAGTAGCTTTTTCTTTTTTTGCCTCGGGAAGAGGGAAAAATCTATAGTCTTCAGGTAGTTCAAACAGATTTTTTTCTACAGGCTCTTCTTTGATGTTTTCTAAAATTACGTCCTTTTTAGGTTTAACTGCCATTTCTATTTTAATCGGCCAGTTTAATTTTTTAGAAATCCAAGCAGTCGTTAGATGCCTGTCTTTTTTGTATACTTCTATTTTTCTGCATTCATAACCATTAATAACTTCGGAGCCTTCTCTTCTTGAAGAGTGTTTTTCCAGCAAATAATTAAAATATTCAAAAGGATTGTTTTTTAGGCTTTTAGAACTGGTGTTCAAGTATTCATATGCAACTTTTCTCGAATGCATAATAACTTTGTGTTTGCCGCTTTCCCGGTTAACCAGAATGCTTATTTCTGCCTCCCCTTCTTTTATATCCATTCTGTATTTATTGCCTTTTACAAATAGCTTACCTTCTACCCTTTGATTATTCACTTCCTGAACCATATCTGCTGTAAAACTTTCTACAGCGGGATTCCTGTGACAGCCAAAGACCATCAGTAGAATTAATGTTGTAATGAAGCTTTTAATGAATTTTATTCTCATAATTTTCTCCTCCCTTCTATAATATTGGGATAATAAAAGACTTTACTGGATTGTCAAGGATAGTTTTTAAAAAATTAGGGTTCGAGGGTCCGGGGTTTCCAGGGTTCAAGAAAAAAACAACAAAAAACTTCGTGTCTTGGTGTCTTAGTGGCTCAATTAATTTTTGGAGTGGGGAGGGGATTCTGACTTCTGATTCCCGGCTTCTGTATTCTCCTTTTATCATTGCGAAAATTGCTGTATCTTACTATAATTCGCATATGATAAAAGAAACAAATCTTCTAAAATTATCAAACATAAAAATGAAATCTTCGAGGTTAAGAAGAATAATTGTTGAAAACAAAAAAATACTTGAAAAAAAGGATTTCATTGAAATATTAATTGATAAAAAAGAAGTAAGAAAAGAAGAAGTTTTAAAGCCTAACAAAAATTCTCATCTGGAAAAACAACTTCGCATATTAAAGGAAGAAAACGTTAGAATGCTTACAATCCTGGATAAAGACTATCCTCTTAACTTAATCGACTTAGAAGACTCTCCTCCTATTTTGTATTGCAGAGGCAAATTGTTAGAGGAAGATTCCAATGCCGTCTCAATAGTCGGAACAAGAAGAGCAACACAGTACGGAAGAACGGTTGCAAGAGTACTGGGGAAGAAACTTTCCGAAATGGGAATTACCATAATAAGCGGCATGGCAAATGGAATAGATACTCAGGCTCACCTTGGCGCTCTTGAGGGAGGAGGAAGAACACTCGCTATAATGGGAACGGGCATCGATTTAATTTATCCTTCTTCCAACAGAAATCTTGCCACAAAGATAGTAAAGCACGGAGCATTAATAACGGAACTGCCTCCTCTTTCTCGCGCCCTTCCATATCATTTCCCAGCGAGGAACAGAATCATCAGCGGCTTATCCAAAGCTGTTATCGCGGTTGAAGCTCCTTTTAAAAGCGGCGTTTTTTCGACCATCAGGTGGGCGCTTGAATACGGAAGAGACGTTTATGCCTTACCCGGAGATATAAATAGAAAGGTCGCGGAAGGGACAAATAAACTTATAAAAAACGGGGCAATTCCTTTAACGAGTTACAAAGATATATTGGAAAATACCGATCTTAAATTTAAGGAAAGGAAAGAAAAGGATATAAAAAAGATTCCCGATTTAAGCGAACAGGAAGAGATAGTATATAAAGCACTTGAGATAAAACCAAAAAGTACAGACAACCTGGCAGGAGAAACCGGACTAAAACCTCAGATTATTATGACCGCAATGGCACTGCTTGAGCTAAAAGGACTTTCAAGAGAAGTCGCAGGCAAGCGGTTCATTAAAGAGGAACAATGATTGGAATAATAGATATAGGAAACACAACATATCACTGCGGAATATTTGAAAACAAGACCTTAATAAAGGAAAAAAGGACGGATAGGACTTCGGAAGTAAAAGATTTATTTGCGAAAACCGATCAAATTCTCTGCATCTCGGTTGTACCCTCAAAGAAAAAATTAATAGAAGAAATTATTAGTTCTAATATGCTTTATTTCCCTCTAAACCTTGTCCAAATGGACTATGAATCAAAACCCGGCGAAGATCGCCTGGCTAATGGGCTTGGGGTAAAGGAACTAACAGGTCTTCCGGCCATTGTTGTTGATTGCGGAAGCACTATAACGATTGATTTGTTCAGCGCCCCAACCGACTCAAACTTCCTGGTAAAATTCGACGGTGGCGCGATAATGCCCGGGTTAATTCCATATTTTTCCTCTGTTACAAACACGGGCAATCTTCTCCCCCGTATTGAACCTGAGTTTCAGGATAAACCGGGGAAAAACACAGAAGAATGTATTAAATTCGGGGCATATGGAAGTCTTATCGGCGGAATAAAAGAAATTCTGCAAATATTAGATTATAAAAATAAAAATTTAATATTTACGGGCGGAGACGGAGAAATTTTTGCCGAATATTTTATAAGTAAATATGC
>CAYYUB010000132.1:0-3977 GCA_964474855.1 uncultured bacterium | reverse complement strand
ATCAACCCACTGCTCCCCAGGAGATAGCTAAAGATACAGAACAGGTAACAGCCAACCCAAAGATAAGAGGATATCAATCCGGCAGCAATGGCGGCTACTTCTGGTCACTTTGGACGAGTGATGGATTAAGTGGGTCTGTAAATTATAGTAATGGCTCCGACGGCAATTACAGTGTTTCCTGGAACTGTAACGGGAATTTTACTTGCGGTAAAGGCTGGAGTTCCGGATCAACTAACAGAATAGTGGGCTACAATTGCGGCTCTTACAGCCAGAGCGGCGGCGGTGGATCTTTCGCCTATTATGGGTGGTGTAGAAATCCGCTCATGGAGTATTACGTCAATGAGAAATGGCCCGGTTCCAGGCCTACTGGAAATCGTGTTGGCAGCGTTTCCAGTGATGGTGGCAATTATGACATATATGAGAGTTGGCGATCAAACGCACCTTCTATTGACGGCACTCAAAGTTTCAGACAGATTTATAGTACCCGGACATCGCAGAATTCGACCGGGAGCAATCACACAATCACTTTTGCCAACCACGCTAACGCGTGGAGGAATGCAGGATATGGTCTGGGGAGTGATATGTCGCCTGCCGCGATATTATTGACAGAGGCGTGGGGCCAGAGTAGTGGGAACTGTAACGCAACGGTGTGGAGTGCCGGCAGCGGCGGCGGTTCAACATCCACAACAACAACCACCAGCGGTTATACAACCACAACAACCAGCGGCGGCGGTGGCGGTTCAAATAGTATAGTTGTAAGGGCGCGCGGTACAAATGGTAGTGAACACATCAACTTAACAGTAGGTGGCAGCCAAATTGGCAGTTGGACATTATCTACAAGCATGCGCAACTATTCTGCTTCTACTAACAATACCGGCGGCATTAACGTTGTTTTTGACAATGACGGAACTAACAGAGATGTACAGGTAGATTATATCACTGTTAACGGTTCAACCCGTCAGGCGGAAAACCAGGGCACCAATACAGCTGTCTGGCAGAATGGTTCCTGCGGCGGTTCCAATAGCGAATGGATGCATTGCAACGGTTATATCGGCTTTGGAGATGTCGGTGGCGGCGGCGGCGGTTCAACATCCACAACGACAACCAGCGGCGGCGGCGGCGGTTCAAATGTGAATTACACGCTAAGAGCACGCAGCACTGACGGTCGGGGACAGGTTAACTTAAGAACAGATAACAACACAATCGCGACCTGGACCTTGGGTTCAAGTATGAGCAATTACAACGCTTCGAGTTACAACACAGGCGATATCAGTGTAGAGTTCTTCAATGACGCAACTGACCGAGACGTACAGATAGATTATCTTGAAGTAAATGGTGATAGACGTCAGGCGGAGGACATGCCCTACAATTCGGCTGTCTGGGAGGATGGCTCCTGCGGTGGTGATTACAGCGAGTGGATGCATTGCAACGGAGTTATCGGATTTTACAATACACCTTAATTAACTATCTGGCGAGCTTTGTTGGTGTCACAACTAATGATTTTTGCTAACAAGTAAAAAGAAGCTGCCCGGTAAAAAGCCGGGCAGCTTCTTTACTTAAGAAAATCTGATTAAACGAGAAGAAAGGGAGTTCTCATATGAAGAAAAGAAAGTGGCTTTACGCTATATCTCTAACTGTGTTTTCAACCTTGTGCCTTGCGGTTCTTGTTACGGGCTGTAAGAAAGTAGCCAAGTCGGCGGACAAGCAGACTTCGCCAGAGGAGCAAAGAGTTAAACTAACTAATCCGCCGGGATTCGGACGCAGTCAGGATGAGCTGCACATAGCCTGGGCACAGCTAAAGGAGAACGGTAAGGTAGCAGTAGTAACAGACGGTAAAGTTGACTCGACCGAATACGACGCAATAGGTTTCATCTTGTTCAGCCCCGATGGTAAGAGGGTAGCATTCACGGCAGAAGTCGATTCGAAATGGTTTATGGTTGTAGATGGCAAGGCAGTTCTGGATTTCGACGACATCAGTAGGAGCTGTATTACTTTCAGTCCGGACAGCAAACGCTTCGCTTTTGGTGCGCTACGAGGCAACAAGTGGTTTGTCGTGTTAGACGGTAAGGCTATGCCGGAAACCGGACACGATTTTGTCGGCTATTTTGCTTTCAGCCCCGATAACAAGCACTTTGTTTATGCGGCAGGAAAAGGGAACAAGCAGTCCGTCGTGCTGGATGGCAAAGCAGGTCAATATTATAACCTGACTGGCGAACCGGTATTCAGCCCCGACAGCAAACATCTTGCCTATGGAGCGATAGACAGCAATAACCTGCAATGCGTCGTGCTGGACGGAAAGGAAGGCAAAAAATATGAGGACGTGAATAATCCCATTTTCAGCAAAGACAGCAAGCATATTGCGTACAAAGTCAGGAAAGGCAATAAGCGCCTTATGGTGGTAGACGGCAAAGAGGGACCCGAATATGAAATAATCACTGCTAACCAAATTTTCTCCGACTTTTTCTTATTCGGACCCAATGACAACCGCCTTGCATATATGGCTGGTAAAGACCAAAAAATGGTTGTGGTTGTAGATGGTAAGGAAGGACCGGAATACGACGCCATCGGTGGAATGGGAGGCAGCATTGTTCTTTCCCCCGATAGCAAAAGCTTCGCGTACGTGGCAAATATAGGGGAGAAATGGTTCGTAGTAAAAAACGATAAGGAAGGACCGGAGTACGATGGCATAGTGATGGGTACTCCTATATTCAGCCCGGACGGCAAACGCTTTCTTTATGGAGCAAGGGAAGAAAACAAATGGTTTATCGTTCTGGACGGTAACGCAGGGGCTGAAGAGTATGACGAGATTGGTCAGGGAGCTCAATTCAGTCCGGACAGCAAACACTTTACGTTTACGGTACATGAAGACGATAAATGGTTCGTTGTACTGGATGGCAAAGCCGGACCGGCATATGACCGTATCTTTAAACCGGCGTTTACAGATAACGGAATTGAATATCTGGCTGAAAGCGACAGCGACGGCTACTTACTTCGTTGCAGACAACCTTATCCTGAAATAAGCGAAGGAGAAACTGCTGAAATTAAAATAGTCGAAGAAAAAATCAGCAAATTGCCCGAACCCACCAAATGAGAGGAATGTAAAACCTGCGAGAGAAAGAGTACAAAATAATGCTTGAAAAAATTCAAAAGCCCGGACAAAAAGCTCGATTTTGAAAATCTCGATTCCGCAAATCCTGAACAATATTATAAATAGCTCAATTGAGATAAACAGTCCTCTTTTTTAGAGCCGAGCTGTTTATCTTTAAGTAAATAAAAAAAATGATTAAAAATTCGATATATATTTTAAAACATTCTTTTTTCAAATTTGCTATCGTGGGTTTTTTGGGAACCATTACGAATCTTTCTATTTTCTTTATTTTCGTAGACATTTTAGGCTTATGGGCAAATGTTTTTGCCGTTGCAGGTTTTTTGATAGCCGGCGCACAAAATTACACTTTACATCATAAATGGACCTTTAGAGAAATTATGGGCGGCGAGAAACTATCTTTTCATGGCTGGATTAAATTTAACATGACAACATTAGTCGGACTTGCGATAAACCTGATTGTACTAAATTTAATATTGCATTTTTTCGATGTCCCTTATAAAGTGATTGCTCAAGGGTGCGGAGTTGCTTTTGGAACAGTGTTTAACTATCTGGGCTCTAGGCGTTTCGTCTTTAAAAAAACTCATACCTAATGAAATCCGCGATTAAAAGTTTTTTTAAAACTAAAGACTTATTTATAGAAGGCAAAAATAAATTTGTTTGAGTGTCCTTCCTTTCGTATGCATTATGCAGAACGTAAAAAGACGGAGAGAAATATTTAAAGGAAGGAAGGAGGGAGGGTAGATAAACACAAACAGTTTTATAGTCTTAACAATTAAAGAATAAAGATAAGGAGAGGAAAATGAAATTTAAGCGTTTAGTATTAGTGTTTGGAGGTTTAATTTTAGGTTTAATTGTAGTACTTTCTTGG
>CAYYUB010000131.1:0-3978 GCA_964474855.1 uncultured bacterium | reverse complement strand
CCTGGACTTCAAGCGGAACCAGCGATACCGTTCATATAGAATATTCAACCAACAATGGGACAAGCTGGTCGGACGTAATTGCCAGCATACCCGACACAGGGGCTTATTCCTGGACAATACCCGACACGCCTTCAGATAGTTGTCTCGTGCGAATTACCGACACAATTGGAAGTCCGTCGGATACAAGCGACGCTATATTCACGATTTCCCCTATTCCATACATAACAGTTATAACCCCAAACGGCGGAGAAAACTGGCAGGTAGAAAGCAGCCACAATGTTACCTGGACTTCAAGCGGAACCAGCGATACCGTTCATATAGAATATTCAACCAACAATGGGACAAGCTGGTCGGACGTAATTGCCAGCATACCCGACACAGGGGCTTATTCCTGGACAATACCCGACACGCCTTCAGATAGTTGTCTCGTGCGAATTACCGACACAATTGGAAGTCCGTCGGATACAAGCGACGCTATATTCACGATTTCCCCTATTCCATACATAACAGTTACTACTCCAAACGGCGGAGAAAACTGGGGAGCAAGTTATAGTTATGATATTACCTGGACTTCAAGCGGAACAAGCGGCGGCGTTCATATAGAATATTCGACCAACAATGGCTCGAGCTGGTCGGACGTAATTGCCAGCATACCCGACACCGGGGCTTATTCCTGGACGATACCCGATACACCTTCAGACAGTTGTTTTGTTCGGATAACTGACACGGTTGGAAGTCCGTCGGATACAAGCGATTCTATATTTACGATCTCACCTGTTACATCCGTTCCTATTTCTAAATTGCCCAAGGTTTATTCGATAACTGTAAAAGGGATAACAGCAGGTAATAAGTTTGAAATCAAATACGCTTTACCTGAAAATACCAATGTTATATTCGAAGTATATGACCTAAAAGGTACAAAAATAAAGGAATTTTCAGAAGATAAACCGGCAGGTTTTCACTCAAAAAAGATCCCTATGAGCAACAACCCAGCGGGTATATACTTCATTAGAATGGATGCAACCAGAGCAGCATTTACCAAAATACGCAAAGTTATATTAATGAAATGATATTCTAATGATTTGCCACAGAGAATAGAAAGCAGTCATGTGTCATGAGTCTTGAGTCGTGAGTAAAAAAACTCACCCCACAACATCAAATATTTAGACAGGATAAAGAAAGGATTTACAGGATTTTTTTGTTTATTTTTTTACTAAAACCTAATACCCAAGACCTAATACCTGATTTTGTCTAAGCCTGACCTTGACATTACAAGATATATTTTTATAATCTTACAGGGAAACAAAAGCATCATAAATAAGGAGGGTTTAATGATTTCAAGATATAAAATTGAGGAAATCGACAAAATCTGGTCGGACGACAATAAATTCAAAAAATGGTTTGAAGTTGAGATTGCCGTCCTTTCCGCCCGTGAAGAACTCGGAGGAATCCCAGTCGGGACCGGAAAATCTTTAGAAGGTATCGAAGTCTCTTCGGAAAGAATAAAAGAAATCGAAAAGGAAACCAGGCATGACGTTGTATCCTTTATCACTGCTGTCGGAGAAAAGGGAGGCGATTCCACCCGTTTCTTCCATCAGGGACTCACATCATCGGATATTGTAGATACTTCTTTCGCTCTTCAGGTCAAAGAATGTTCTTCTATTATAAATAAAGAACTAAAAAATATTCTTGAAATATTAAAAGAAAAAGCCCTCGAATGCAAAGGAATTCCAATCATAGGAAGAACTCATGGTATCCACGGAGAACCCACCTCTCTTGGACTCAAGTTTCTTTCTTGGTACTCGGAAATGAAAAGAGCGAGTAAGCGATTCAACAGAGCTTCAAAAGAAACCGAATACGGAAAAATTTCCGGAGCAATGGGAAATTTCGCTCATCTTGACCCCGAAGTAGAAGAGCTTGCTCTAAAAAAACTAAATTTAAAACCGGAACCCATTTCTACCCAGATAGTACCACGTGACAGGTACGCCGAATATATATTTGCAATAGTTACCATCGGCTCAACAATCGAACACATAGCTCACGAGATAAGACACCACCAGAGAACAGAAATAAGAGAATTAGAAGAACCTTTTAAATCCGGACAAAAAGGTTCATCAGCAATGCCGCATAAAAGAAATCCGATACTCTGTGAACGCCTATCAGGAATGAGCCGCTTACTCCGTTCATACTTAATAACAGCCATCGAGAATATAATCCTGTGGAATGAACGCGATATCTCCCATTCCTCTACGGAAAGAATCTTTTTTCCAAACGCTACAGGGCTTACAGTATATATGCTCAGAAAACTTGCTTTTATTATCAAAAATATAAATATATACAAAGATAACATCGAAAAGAATATCTGGCTCACAAACGGTCTTGTGTTTTCTCAAAGAGTTCTTATAACTCTACTCGACAAAGGTGTAAAAAGAGATGAAGCCTACAACATCGTCCAGGAAAACGCCATGGAAGTCTGGCAAAAAGGCGGTAACTTTAAAGAAAAAATAGAAAATGATAAAAGAGCTAAGAAATATATAAATAAAGAAGAATTGGAAAATCTATTTGACCCAAAAAGTTATCTGAAAAACGAAGAAAAGATATTCAAAAGAGTTCTTTCATGATAATTTTCACGGACCTTGATAACTGCATGCTTGATTCTTCATATTCGGCAATTTCTATCCGTGATTTTATACATAACTTAATAGAAAAAGGAATCACAATAGCTGTTATTTCAAGTAAGACATCCGCGGAAATCGATTTTTTTATCAAGGAAATGAACTTCTCTGGCCCATATGCCGCGGAAAACGGGGGACTGGTCGTAATCAACGGAGAAAAAAAAGAATTAGCCGCTAAATCCGAAGTAATAAAGCGTGATTTACGAAATATTTCAAAGGAACTGAATGTGGAAATAGAGCTTCTTTCTGAGATGAAAGCGAAAAAAATCAAAGAACTTACCGGACTACCGGATCATTTAATCCCTCTGGCAAAAGACAGAAGTTTTTCCGAACCTTTTCGTTTTTCCGCTACGGCTAATCAGAATTTTCTCGAAGAACTAAAATCGCTTGGTTATATAATCTACTGGGGAGGTAATTTTTATCAGTTATACCGGGGTTCATCAAAAGGTAAGGCAGTCAAAATAATCAAAGAAGAAAAGAAAGGCTATTCAATAGGTATCGGGGACTCTCCAAACGATTATTCCATGCTCGATGAATGCGATTATCCTATTTTACTAAAAAGCAAAAAAAACAAAAAATATACAAGCTTTGAAGATTTTGGACCACTTACCTGGAAAAAAGCTGTAGAACAAGTATTGGAGGAAAGAAATGTCTGATTTTTTTCAAAATGGTATTATAACAACATTACACAAATTACCGGGTTATTCTCTTGATAAGATTGAAAATAGTATTAGAGTAATTTCAAAAGAAAGAAAATTTGCCCTGCTCCTGCCTTCTCTCTACTCGGAACTTGAAGGTAAAGCTCTTCCCGGAATTGTCGAACAACTAAAAGAAGCGGACTATATACACGAAGTGGTGGTATCTCTCGATAAAGCAAATAAAAAACAATTCGACCTCGCAAGGAAATTTTTCTCTAAAATACCTACAAAAACAACTATTCTCTGGAACGATTCTCCGCAAATTCAAGAGATATTGAAACGACTTAAAAGAAATGGACTTGATCCTGGAAAAAGAGGAAAAGGAAGAGGCGTCTGGACAGCTATGGGCTATATTTTGGCCAAGAGTGAGGTGTACATGGTAACTTTACACGACTGCGACATACGTACTTACTCGAGAGATATTTTAGCCCGTCTTACTTATCCTGTACTTTCCAAACGTCTCAATTACGATTTCGCGAAAGGTTATTACGCAAGAGTTGCGGATGTGCTGCACGGAAGAGCGGTACGCCTTTTCTTTTCACCTCTACTTAAAGCACTCAAGAAAATTTTTGGCGACCGGGAGTTTTTCGATTATCTCGAATCTT
>CAYYUB010000130.1:0-4019 GCA_964474855.1 uncultured bacterium | reverse complement strand
AAAATTCAATATACCTGATGGATTTTCGATTGTTGATACTTCACAGGTTATAAATGCCGGTGAGCCTCCATTGGAGGCATATCGAAAAAAGAAAGATTCTTCTCTCGCGAAAGCAGTAGAGCTCCAGAAAAGTAGTGAAGCGGATGTGACTATTTCAGCCGGGAATACAGGTGCTGCTGTGGCTTTTTCAATACTTACTTTAGGCCGATTGGAAGGTGTGGATAGGCCCGCTCTGGCAACTTTTTTCCCAACAAGAAAGGGGAAAGTTCTTGTGCTGGATGTTGGGGCAAATTCAGGAGTAAAACCGCTAAATCTAAGGGATTTTGGAGTTATGGGTTCTCTGTATCTTAAAAAAGTATTTAGCTTAAATAACCCATCAGTTGGTTTGCTTTCAATGGGAAAAGAAGATACAAAAGGCGGAAAAAGTGTACAGGAAGCCCATAATATGCTTTCGGAGGCGAATATAAATTTTATAGGTAATATAGAGGGATATGATATATTAAATGGTAATGCTGATGTTGTTGTTTGTGACGGATTCGCGGGTAATGCTGTTTTGAAATTCGGAGAATCACTTGTTGATTTTATTCTATCCGAAATAAAAGAGGGAACGTCAAAAAATTTAATTGCTGCTTTGGGTGGTCTTCTGATCAGACCTGTATTTAAGGATCTGATGAAAAAAGTTAATTATGAAGAATATGGGGGAGCTGTTTTACTCGGAGTTAATGGTATAACCGTTATCTGTCACGGGAAATCTAACGAGAAAGCTATTAAAAGCGCAATCCTTAAGGGGTATAAATTTTACGATTTAAAAGTTAATTCTCTTATACAGGAAAGTTTAGTTAAATGAAGACAGCACTACTTTTTCCCGGTCAGGGAGTCCAAAGAGTGGGAATGGGAAAAGATTTGTACGAAGAATTTCCAATCGCGGAAAATTATTATGATGAAGCCGATAAACTGCTTGGTTTTTCTTTAAAAAAAATTTCTTTTGAGGGTCCCCAGGAAGTATTGACAGATGCCAAAAACGCACAGGTTGCAATACTTCTAAACTCATACGTAATTTTCAGTATCATAAAAGACAGACTTGATTTTTCATGTGCTGCAGGGCATAGTCTTGGTGAATATACGGCACATCTCGCAGCCGGAACATTTGATTTTTCGGATGCCTTGCACCTGGTTCGTTTTAGAGGTGAGTTGATGAGTACTACGAGAGATGGGATAATGAGTGCGGTAATTGGGCTTCCCGCTGCAAAAGTTGATGAAATTGTAGAGGCGACGCCAGGCATTGTTAAAACTGCAAATTATAATACTCCCGTTCAAACGGTTATTACCGGAGAAATTGAAGCTGTTAAGGAAGCAGGAAGGAGGATGGAAGCAGAAGGAGCAAAGATTATTCCTCTTTCGGTTTCAGGAGCTTTTCATTCTCCGCTTATGAAGGAGATTGCCCCTCCGTTTAAGAAAGTCCTTTCTAAGACGAAAATGAAAAAGCCCGGGGTGCCTGTTTATTCTAATGTTACGGGAGAGAAGGTCACTGAGGTCGATGATATATTGGAAACTCTCGGTGCTCAGATCGAGAAGCCCGTACGCTGGGTTGAAACTCTGCAGAATATGAAAAGAGATGGAGTAGAATGTTTTATTGAAATTGGGTACCGCAGTGTTTTGACTAAAATGGTAAAAAACACACTTGACAAAGTCGAAACAATGAGTATTTCTTATCCAAAAGATTTAAGGGGGATTCTTAGTGAGTAAAAAAGTTGCTTTAATCACCGGAGGCGGAGCAGGTATTGGGAAAAGCATAACTTTAAAACTTGCCTCGAATGGAATAACCTGCGTTATTTTTGATATTCAGGATGCAGCAGCTGTCGTAGAACAAGCTAAAAGTTTAGGGGTTGAATCTGTTTTCATGAAAGTAGATGTAACCGATTCCGGGGCTGTTAAATCTGCAGTTAAGGAAGTGAGTTCATCGCTGGGAGATATTAATATATTGGTCAATAATGCGGGAATTACTCGAGATAATCTACTTATGCGAATGAAGGAAAATGATTGGGACCAAGTTATACAAATAAATCTAAAAGGTGTTTTTAATTGTACCAAAGCAGTTATTCGCGGAATGATGAGCTCTCGTTGGGGGAGAGTCATTTCTATTTCTTCAGTTGTTGGAATTATGGGTAATGCCGGGCAGGCAAATTATGCTGCATCAAAAGCAGGAATAATTGGTTTTACAAAATCGATAGCCCGGGAAGTTGGCTCGAGAAATATTACCGCGAATGCTATTGCCCCCGGTTTCATAAAAACCGAAATGACGGAGAAGCTTCCTGAAGAGGTAAAAAAAGACTATCTGTCAAAAATACCTCTCGGTAAGTTTGGAGAGGTTGAAGACGTGTGTAACTTGGTTAACTTTCTTACGTCAGAAGAAGCATCTTATATTACCGGTCAAGTAATCCAGGTTGACGGAGGACTTCTAACTTAAAATAAAGAAGAGGAGGTTTTTGTATGGCTTTAATGGACGAAGTAAAAAAGATCATTGTTGAACAGTTGGGTGTTGATGAGTCTGAAGTTACGCCAGAAGCACATTTTATAGACGATCTTGGCGCTGATTCACTTGATACTGTTGAGTTGATTCTTTCTTTTGAGGAGGCTTTCGATATAAGCATTCCTGATGAGGACGCTGAGAAGTTGGAAACGGTTGGTAAAGCGGTTGATTATTTGAAAGCGCATATAGAGTAATATAATGCATCGTGTAGTTGTCACGGGGGTGGGAGTAGTTTCCCCCGTAGGAATAGGAGCCCAGGAGTTCTGGAAAGCCCTTAAAAATGGAAAGAACGGGATTTCTAAAATAACCAAGTTTGATCCTTCCAATTTTAAAACTCAGATTGCGGGAGAGGTCAAGGATTTTGAGCCTTCAAAGAGATTAGAGGCTAAAGAAATCAGAAGATTTGATTTTTTTACCCTGTATGCTATGTATTCTACTGCTGAAGCGATCGAAGATAGCGGCCTGGATCTTGAGAGTCTGGATAAGAATAAAGCAGGTGTGATTTATGCTTCAGGTATTGGAGGAGAAAACACCTGGGAGAACGAACATACAAAATTATTGGAAAGAGGTCCTGGAAAGGTAAGTCCTTTCTTTATTCCCGCCTTAATAATAAATATGGCAGCCGGGATGATTGCGATGAAATTTGACTTTAGGGGAGTCAATTATGGAGTTGTTTCCGCATGTTCATCTTCCGGGCATGCAATAGGAGAGGCTTTTCGTAAGGTTCGTTCAGGTGAAATGGATATAATGATTGCAGGAGGGAGTGAAGCACCTTTGGGTCCTCTTGCTCTGGCTGGTTTTTGTGCGGCGAGGAGTTTGTCTAAAAGGAACGATGAACCCGAAAGAGCTTCCAGACCTTTTGAAAAGGATAGAGATGGGTTCGTTATGTCTGAGGGTTCCGGTACTCTTATTCTTGAGAATTTAGAAAGCGCTAAGAAAAGAGGTGCGACTATATATGGTGAAGTGGTCGGATATGGAGCTTCAAATGACGCCTTTCATATTACCGCACCGAATGAAACGGGAGAGCCTCAGGCAATGGCGATGCAAGGAGCCATGAAGGATGGAAATATAAAGAAAGAAAAAGTCGATTACATAAACGCTCACGGCACATCGACAATATTGAATGATAAGGTAGAAACTAAGGTAATAAAAAAAGTTTTCGGGGATAGGGCTTACAAAATAAACATTTCTTCAAGCAAATCCATGACCGGGCATCTTTTAGGTGCGACTTCGGCTGTGGAGGCTATTGCTTGCCTTTTTAGTTTACGGGAAGGAATTATTACTCCTACGATTAATTATGAAACACCTGATGAGGAGTGTGATCTTAATTATACTCCGAATGAAGCTGTAAAAAAGAATATAAATGTTGCCCTTTCCAATTCATTCGGTTTTGGCGGGCACAATGTGACTCTTGCTTTTAAAAAATACGGGGAGTCCGAGTGAAGGTAATAGTCTGTATAAAACAGGTTCCTGATCCCGAACACGCAAA
>CAYYUB010000129.1:0-4036 GCA_964474855.1 uncultured bacterium | reverse complement strand
TTGTTTGCAAAACTATTCCCTGGAAATAACCCTTATCGTCCATAATTGGTTCCCATGAGCTTGAAGCATACCATATCTTACCATCCTTTTTAACGGCTTTATATTCGAAATTTATACCACCTGTATATTTTTTATAGGATTTTTCGAAAATTTTCTTTGCTTTATCTGTATCGTCTTCATGTACCCACCAGATGAATTTTTTCTCCAGTTCTTTCCTATTGTAACCCGTTATTTCTTTGCAGTTTGGGCTTACGTAAATATTTTTACCTTCTTTGTTTGTTATTACAAGTAAACTTGGTATTGTTTCCACGATTAAGCGGAATCGCTGTTCATTCTGTTTTAAAGCTTTTACAGCCCTAATACGTTCGGTTACATCCTGGGAAATTATTATTGCTCCCTCAGAAAAAGGCGCGATACTGATTGAGAGGTATTTTTCCCCGTATTTCATTTCCGGGAATTCTTTGTTTTTACCTATTTTTATACATTTCATCAATTCTGTATACATGTTTTTTTCGTGTTTTGACCCATAATCCTTGTACATGATGTCACCGATTTTGGGTATTCTATCTCCCGATTGTCTTTTTGCCAGATTACTTTTAATTACTTTCCCGTTATGATCTACTACTATAGTTTCGACTGGGCTATAATTGAATAATGCAAAATTAAAAGCTTCTCTTTCCTGAATCTTTCTTTCGTTTTCTTTCATTGCAGTTATATCTCTTGTGGTTGCCACGAATGCCTGGGGTTGTCCCTTATTGTTTTTTATCAAAGAAGCATTTAGTTCACCGGTGAAAGTAGAACCGTCTTTTTTTAATAAAGTATATTCTAAATTTTTAATACTGTTTTCCTCTAATGTTTTCTTTAGATTTGCCTTTGCCCTTTTGTGGTCAGAAGGAGCAATTAATTTAAAGGCGCTTTTACCGAGCAGTTCTTTCGGGTTTTTATATCCGTGCATCTTAAGGGTTCTTTCGGATACATAGGTGATTTCTCCTTTTAAGTCGGTTACTGTAACTGCGTAGGGTGAGGTATCTATGAGAATTTTATATAGCTCTTCGGAGTCCCTTAATGCCTGCTCTAACTTTCTTTTTTCCGTTATGTCTCTGACGACTTCAAGCAAATTAACAACATTCCCTTTGTCGTCCTTTATAGGGTATCCTTTGATCAACCATTTTCTGCCATCCAATTTTGCGATTTCTTGTTTTTCTATCTTTCCGGTTTCACGGGCTTTTGCTAAAGGGCAATTTTCGCAGGGTTTGTTATCATCAGTCCATATTTCGTAGCAATAGTTACCTTCAATTCCGACGGTTTTTGTTGTTACACATTCGTAAGTAGAATGAGCAGTTTTGTTTGCCCACAGTATCTTATGATCGAGATCCTGTAAAGTCACCAATTCTGATAGGGTGTTAAGGATCATCTCTTTCTGTTTATCTGATTTTTTTAGATACTCTATCATTTTTGATAGTTCTTCTTTCTTTTTCTTATCCAAAGATAATTTCCTCGTATTTGCTCTTTTTAATACTCTTTTTAAAATGTTTAATGATTAGTGAATTATAGGTATAAAAAAACCTTTTGTCAAGTAGAATTATAAGGAGCATTCAAAAGCCAGGAGTAAGAAGTAAGAATCCCAACTCAGCCCCAAAAAACTAATATTACCGCGAAGGCGCAGAGTACGCAGAGAAAAAAAGAAAACACAAATTTTTTATTTGTTTTTTAAGCTAACAGCAAAAAGCCAAAAGCTAAGAGCCGGTTTATGAATCATTGACAAAAGTTTTTTTTGGGGTATTCTTGAAAACAACAGAAGCGAAATATTTTAAAGGCGGTTTTTTACAATGAAAAATGTAATTGTTATTCCGACATATTGGTCACGCGTACAATCCTATAAAGAGGATTTGGTATACGATCACCCGACACCGCTTAATGAGAGCGGTACACTTGGTCGTTTGCTGGAAAGTTTGCGAGTTCTAAAGGATAGAGACTTTAGAGTAATTATAATAAGTTGTCCGACAACTCCATTAATAGGAAAAGAAGTAAAAGATAAGGTCGATAAGATAGTCGATCCGTTCAGGAAAGATTATGAAATTTTTCATTTTTCTTATCCTGATTTATTGCACTTTCACGTCTTGGTAAAAGATAAAGGTGGCATTGAATATATTAAGTATCTAAGTATCGAAGGGTATTCTAACATCAGGAATATGTGTTTAATACTTTCTCATGTTCTAAAAGCCGATGTTTCTATCTTGATAGATGACGATGAGGTTTTTGAGGACCCGGATTTTATAAGAAAAGCTAATGAATTTATAGGTAAAGATGAGGTCTTTGGAATCGCGGGTTTTTATCTTCAAGTCCATGATGGATATAAATTTACCGGTAGAAAAGAGTGGTGGAAAATATTCTGGGATAATACCGGTGCAATGAACAAAGCATTTGAACTCATTGATGATCCTCCTCGACTCAAGGATACCCCATTTGTTTTTGGCGGAAATATGATAACTCATAGAAATATGTTTACCCGGGTTTCTTTTGATCCGTATATTTCCCGCGGTGAAGATATTGACTTTCTGTGCAATGCTAAATCGAAAGGATTTAAATTTTTGCTTGATAACCAGCTTGGGGTTAAACATCTTCCGCCTGAGGGTAAAAATCCATTATGGCTTAAAATGAGAGAGGATATTAAGCGATTTATATATATGAAGGTGAAATTGAAGAAAAATGATTATCCGATAGAGAATACAATGCCTTATCCCGGGTATTTTTTGACCGGCAGTCTATATTTTAAAATAGTGGTTACAAATGTTATTTTGTCGGTTCGTTCTCTTTTCAGGGGAAAAATCGGCGAATCCTTTCAATTTTTAAAGAATATTATCCTGATATTTAAATCCAGGAAGACTGCATATTCGAATTGCCTAAAATTTAAAGAAATGGAAAGTAACTGGCAGGATTTTATGGGCTGGATTGCCGAAAACAGAGATACCTTTAAACAAATTATAGGTTAAATCCCTTGTCCATAATTAGCTTTCTTCTTCAAACTGTTTTCATATCCTTTTCCGGCGTTATGGCACCGGGTCCGATAACGGTTGTAACAATTGGGAAGGGCAGTAAAAATCCGCATGCCGGTGCGTTGGTCTCTTTAGGACATGGTATAGTGGAATTTCCCTTGATATTTCTAATTTTTCTTGGATTTGATTCTCTTATCGATATACCTTATGTTCGTGAAATTATAGGAATTACGGGCGGAGTTTTTTTACTATGGATGAGCGTGGATATGTTACGCGGTTTAAAGATTGCTGAAGTCAAAGATAAAATGGAAAAACATACTCCCATAGTCGCCGGAGTTCTTCTTAGTATCGGAAATCCTTATTTTATTATCTGGTGGGCAACAATAGGAGCAGCTTTAATTATGCGTTCGGCGGATTTTGGTTATTTTTGGTTTGGAGTTTTTGCCGTAATACATTGGCTTTGTGACTTTTTATGGTTATATTTTCTTTCAATAATATCTTATAAGGGTGGTGTCTTTTTCGGCAAAGTGTTCCAGAGGGGTATTTTCCTAATTTGCGGTATTTTTCTCTTTTTCCTGGGCGGAAAGTTCATATTCGATGCCCTGAGTTTTCTTTTGCTTTAGATTTGAGATGTTCCATATGAAAAACTTAAATTTTAGAAAAGTGGTTTTGTAGTATTGTCAGTCAACGGAAATCAAATATCAAAAATTAAAAAGCAAAGCCCACACCACACCCCAAATAGTAACCACTAGATTTCGTAGATTAACACAAGATTACCCAACCTCCCCCATCTTTTATTTTTGTAAAACAACAACTTTTTTTGCCACAGATTTACACTGATATGCACGGATTTCCCAACCCCTTTCCATGTTTTATTTTTGTAAAAACAACAAAAAATTTTTTATCTGTGTTCATCCGTGGCTATTTCTTTTCTTAACTTTGATTTATCATTTTTCATTTTGATGTTTGATTTTTACATTTTTTTTATATATCCAGATTTTCGACAAATTGGGCGTTTGCTAAAATGAATTCCTTTCTTG
>CAYYUB010000128.1:0-4052 GCA_964474855.1 uncultured bacterium | reverse complement strand
ATAACGGAGGTTTTAGTGGTCTACTTGCTTTTAATAATACAAATCTTTTCGGTAAAGGCAGGGAAGTCAATATAAAATTGGAAAGGGAGAGAGAAGAATATCAAAATGAAGTATTCGAGTATATTGAACCCGCCATATTGTCTCTACCGTTAAATTTGAATTTTTCTTTAAATCATAATTATATTCAAGATCATTATAATTTAATATCTTTTTCTTCCGGGCTGGAATATTTATATCATGATGCTTCGTTTTTGAGCCAATTTGGGATAGAGCTTATTTCAAGTTCAGATACCAGCGAATCGTATCCTTTTTTAGATGCTGGGTTTTCATATGATTCAAGAGCTTTTGATATTTATTATAGAGAGAGGTTTAGAAAAGGTAAGGGCTGGGATCTTGAAACCTCAGCTGCAATTTCTTTTTACTTTTTACTTTTAAAATTAGAATATTTTAAACTTTCTTTCGATGAAGGCTATTTAACCTATTTTAAATCGTTTAGAGGATACCCCGGGTTAGTTGTTAAAGAAGGCGCAATTGTTGGGTTTGAGTTTAGAAGTAAATTTGGAATTCTGACCGCCTATCCGTTTGTAGATGTCAATTTTTTTTATAACAGATGGCAATATTCTTATGGATTTGGTCTTAATATCAAGAAATTTACGTTAGAATATGCTGTCCCAAAAGATATTTCTCCTTCAGAAGGGAGAATATATTTCCGGTTTAATGGCAATTGAAGAATTAACCGCAGAGGCGCGGAGAGCGCAAAGCCACACCCACAACCCTGATATTAACCACTAAACACACAAAAAACACGAAACACCACTACACCCCTTAAATTTGTATTTTTAACTACAAAATACACGAAAATATTTATTGTTTTTACTAAAACCTGAAACCCGGTATCTAATTAACCGCAGAGGCGCAGAGAACGCAAAGGAATTGAATAATAAATTTAAATTCTCTTATACTTTATTTATAATGTTTTTATAAAAAAATAAAATGGTGGAGTGTGTGTGGCTTTGCGTCTTTGCGGTGAATAATCCTGTTTATTTCACCAATTCATATTTCCACGAATTGGTGCCGCCGAAGTTTATTACATTCTCGTAACCCAATTCTATCAATTTTTTCTTGGCAATTTCTGAGCGACCTCCAACTTTACAATAAACAATAATTAATTTCTCTTTTGGAATTTCTTTGGTTCGTTCCTGAATTTTCGTGTGAGGAATATTTATTGCTGTTGGTATATGTCCGGTGCTGTATTCACTCTTAGTTCGTACATCTATAAGGATGTACTCCCTATTTTTGTTATCTATAAGTTCCTTAAGTTCAGTCGCGCTTAAGGTTTCTTTTTCGATAATGGTTTCGATTTGTTTGGAAAAACGTATGTGAGCACAGTTGAGTTGAAATAACAAAGTAATAAAAGTCAACGCTATTAATTTTTTGGCCATTGGATCTCCTATATTTTTCTTTCTTTTACCAATTCTGCGAATTTTTCAAAAGATCTGTTAAACGTTCTTTCCACGTTATCGGGGAAGAGGCAAGCCGGAAGTTCTCTTATTCTCAAGTGATATTGAATACATAAGCAGCATCTTCCTTTTCTGGAACAAGGTTCGTAAGAACAATTACAATTTTCTAAATTTTTATCTTGTATACATTCCATATACCCCCCGTTAAATTGCCACGAAGGCACAAAGACACAAAGAAATTTGTAATTTAAAACTACTAATAAAGATTTTAATCTTAGTGCCTTGGTGACTTAGTGGCTAATATCATTTCTCGTATCTCGATCTAATTGATTCTAAATGAGCCTGCAGTCCTTCTATCTCAGCGAGCTTTTCCGCAACTGGTCCTATTTCCTCCAGCCCCTCTTTTGTTACTCGGAGCGTAGTTTGAAGTTTTAGAAAATCCTTAACACAGAGTCCCCCGGTGTACCTGCTTGTTGTGTTTGTCGGTAGTGTGTGATTCAATCCGCTTGAATAATCGCCAAGGGCTTCCGCGGAATATTTTCCGATGAAGAGAGAACCGTAATTGTGAAGTTTATTTGTGTGTTTTTCCGGTTCCCTGGTTTGCACTTCCAGATGCTCAGGTCCTCTCTTATTCGCAAGTTCGATACCCTCCCGGATATCGTTCAACAGGATTATTAAACCATTCCTCTCAAGTGATTGTCTTGCTATATCTTTAGTGCTTATTGATTTGAGTTTTACTTCAATCTCGTTTAAGACTAATTTTGCAAGTCGCTCCGAGGTCGTTGCCAGGATAGGCATTGCATCTATGTCGTGTTCAGCCTGTGAAAGTAAATCCGATGCTATTATTTTTGCTTCTGCTGTCTCATCTGCGATTATCATTATTTCTGTCTGTCCTGCTATAAAATCAATGCCCACATTTCCAAAAACTTCCTTTTTGGCAAATTGTACGTACTTGTTTCCCGGTCCGAATATCTTATCGACGCTTTTTACTGTTTCGGTTCCATAGGCTAAGGCGGCTATTGCCTGCGCACCTCCCAATTTGTAGATTTCTGTGATTTTCAACACATAGGCGACGGTAAGAATTAATGGATGTATGCTTCCCTCGAATGTTGGGGGAGAAGTAACTGCAATTTCTGATACGCCTGCTACCTGTGCGGGTATGGCGCACATGAGTAAAGTCGATACCAGAGGAAAATTTCCTCCGGGAACATAAATTCCTACTCTGTTAATGGGATTAATTATTTGTCCTGTAAATACTCCCTTTTTGATTTCGAATTCGAAATTCTTGAATTGTTCTTTTTGTTTTTTTGAAAACTCTTTTATATTTTCAGTTGCTTTTTCAATAGCTGTTATTTCTTCTTTTGAAGCTTTCTTATATGCGTTTTCTATCTCTATACCGCTTATTTGTATTTGATCCAATTCGGTTTTGTCAAATTGTTTAGTATACTTTTTTAATGCCCTATCTCCGTTTTTTCGAACGTCGTTTATTATCTTTCTTACATTGGTTACTTCTTCTATTTCTTTATATTTGAAGAAATCTTCCGTGATTTCGTTATACTTTATGACCTTCAATCTATTTCCCTTCCTTTAATAAAGTTTTTTAATATTTTCATTCCAACTTCCGTTAAAACGGATTCCGGGTGGAATTGTACTCCTTCTATATTGTATTCTTTATGTCTTATTGCCATTATTGTTTTATCTTCAGTCCATGCCGAAAGGGTAAAGCAATCCGGTAAGGTTTTCCATTCTACGATTAATGAGTGGTAACGCGTTGCGGTAAAAGGGTTTTCTATATTTTTGAATATGGTTTTACCGTCATGATGTATTTCAGAAGTTTTACCATGTAAGATTTTATCCGCTCTTATGACTTTACCTCCAAAAACCTCTCCTATTGTTTGATGCCCAAGACAAACACCCATAATTGGAATTTCACCTTTAAAACGAAGCAAGACTTCCGGACTTATACCTGAATCTTTTGGAGTACCCGGACCGGGTGAAATCATTATTGTTGTTGGTGCTAATTGCTCGATTTCTTTGATTGAAGTTTTATCATTTCGTCTTACCTGTATTTCTGCTCCGAGTTCTCCTAAAAATTGAGCAAGATTATATACAAAAGAATCGTAGTTATCGATTAGCAAAATCATTGTGACAGCTCTATAGCTTTTTTTAAGGCGCTCATTTTGTTTATGGTTTCTTTATATTCAAGCTCTGGCAGTGAATCTGCAACAACTCCGCCTCCCGCCTGAAAATAAATCATGTCTTTGTATATTACGATTGTTCTTATAGCTATGCATAGATCCATATTTCCGGCGAACCCAAAATAACCCAGCGCTCCGGCGTAAATACCACGTCTTACAGGTTCCAGTTCGTCGATTATTTCCATCGCTCTTATTTTTGGTGCTCCTGAAACAGTTCCTGCGGGAAATGTAGCCCTAATCAGGTCAAAGGCATCTTTGTTTTCAAGTAAGTTTCCGTTAACTACAGATATGTTATGCATAACTTTTGCGTATTTTTCAATTCGCATAAAGTCTGAGACTTTTATGCTGCCGTATTCACAAACTCTCCCAATATCGTTTCGCGCAAGATCAACAA
>CAYYUB010000127.1:0-4057 GCA_964474855.1 uncultured bacterium | reverse complement strand
GAGAACTTAAGGAAGGAATCGCTGTTGGTCTAATTGGGGCGCTTTCTTTTGATACGATAGCAGTCTGGGTAAGAGAGTAATAGTCACGGATTAACACTGATAAACACTGATTAAAAAAATTTTATTTTGTTGTTTAAGACTCACTACCACCCCAAAAAAACTAATTTAACCACAGAGAGCATAGAGATTCACAGAAAAAAAGGAAATATATTTTGTTTAAAAACAAAAAAGTATTTAGGGGAGGGTGAAAAATCTGTGCTAATCCGTGAAAATCAATAGCTAAGATTAATTTCCTTTTATCATTGGTACAAATCTTACCGGTATTATACTTTTTTTTGATATTCCAGAGGAATCTTTTGTTATAAGAATTAATTCCTGATAATAAGAACCTACAGGGATTACCATTCTTCCTTCGATAGAGAGTTGTTCCAAAAGTAAGGAGGGTATTTCTTCCGGAGCGCAGGTTACGATGATTCCGTCAAAAGGAGCATGTTCGTTCCATCCTTTGTAGCCATCTCCGGCTTTAACAATCACATTCTCATATCCAAGTACTTTGAGTCTTTCTTTTGCCGAATGGGCAAGTTCGGGAATTATTTCGATTGTAAAAATCGAATCCGCAAGAAGTGAGAGTATCGCTGCCTGATATCCCGAACCGGTTCCTACTTCGAGGACCCTATGGGTCTTCTTTACTTCAAGAAGTTCCGTCATGATTGCCACGATATATGGCTGAGAAATAGTCTGCCTGTGACCTATTGGTAGAGGGTTATCATTGTATGCGAATTGCATTAGATTTGCGGGGATGAAAAAGTGTCTTTTGACAGTTACCATAGCGTCTATAACAAGAGAATCGCTTATTCCTCTTGCTACTATTTGTTCTTCTACCATTCTTTCCCGCAAAAACGTATAATCTATACTCGTATCCTTTGCGGCAGAGATAAAAATCAAAAAAAGTAACACTTTTCATTACCTCCAATTAGGGCTTAAGGTTACTTCGTCCTGTGAAATAGGAGAAAACACTTTGTGTGAGAGTATATTTTTTGGGTTGGGAGTTGGGTTTAAGTAAACACAAATATATTTTTTTGTTCTCTGTTTGTTTTTTCTTTGCGTACTCTGCGTCTTTGCGGTGCTATTTACCATATTCTGAAAGTTTTTGTATTCTTTTTAGCATATTGGGATGAGTGCTTAAAGCCTCCATTAATCTATCTGAAAACTTCAATTCTATTTTTTTCGAATTCAAATATTGAAGTTCATTCGCGTCTATAGTTCCGCTTCTGTCGAGATCCAGCTGTACCAATTCTCTTATCTCTTTGTTTGCCCTTGAAGGGTCATTAACGAAAAAGGCTTTTAATCCTTCGACGTCTTTTATCGCCTGTTTGCTTGTTTTAGCCGAACCATAAACAAGTTTATAAAGAGCCGAAGCGAGTGCGGAAGGTTGGTTTCCCAGTTCCACCGAACCCCTGTCCGCGAAGTATTCCCGTATTCTTGAGGCATAAAGGACGAGGAGATTTGTTATGAAATAAAACACCAAAGCCGAAAGACCGATAAGTGCCGTGTAGGCTGCTCCTTCTCCTCTTCTTCGTCCCACGCTACCAAAGAAAAGGAAATGCCACGCGATTCTATACATGAGCATGGGTATTACGGAAAGTAAAGTTATAGTCAACACATCTCTGTTTACTATGTGTGTTATTTCATGTCCGAGTACTGCTTTAAGTTCATTTCTATCTAATAAATTTAATATACCCTGAGTTACGCACACTCTTCCGTCTCTTCGGCTTCTTCCGAAGGCAAACGCGTTTGGAAGAGTGGTCGGCGCGATTCCGACTTTTGGTTTTGGTATACCGGCGTTTCTGGCTAATTCTTCAATCATCTGATGAAGCTCAGGGTAACTGGCCTCTTCTACATATTTAACTTTCATTGACCATTCTACGATTTTAGGACCAATAAGATATTGAATTAGCATGAAGAAGAATGCCAGGATAAGATAGAAGTAGAAATTAGTCACTCCCATGGCTGTACCGATTATGGTGATAATTGCGTACACTATGCCGAATAGGGCGGCTACAAGTAAAAACATTCTTAATTTCAAACCAAACATATTTCTCCTTTTTCTGAATATAATTGTTTGCGGGTAAAAATCAAGAGAGATCTCTGAAGGAGTTTCACGATTTTTTCTATTAAAAATGAGCTAAAATATCGATTCTTGTATATTTCAGCATGAATAAAGCAAGGGCTAACCGTTCAGAAGGACGTCTCGGAAGCTGAGCAGCCACGGTCTCCTGAAATCCTTTGATTTCAGGAGAAGCGAGGCTGAGAGCGAGCGGCAATTTTCTCGGTGGGAAAATTGACCGCGTTCCTGATGAATGGTTAGCCCTTGCGATTCGCTAACTCGAGAATTGGAATCATCCACTTGTAACCCTATCAAAATTATTATAATTAGAGTCTTTTACGGAGTTATGACTTTATAAATCCTGAAACTCCAGAGATCTCTGCGGTTAATTATCTATTTTTAATTACCGTAAAAACTCTTGATCCACCCCGGTCTTTCAGGTGTTTTCCCGCCGGCAAGTATTTCTCTCCATTTCTCATCGGTAAGTCGGTCACGCATCGGATGTTTAAATTCATAGTAAGAGAGTACGGGCCCCACGGCGAGAACTATATCTTGAGTAGGTCTTTTATAAGCGACAACAATATAATCTAAATAGCCGGACGCTTCTTCAAGACATTTTTTTGTATTTATATCGGTATGAATATCTGCAACTATAGTAGTTTTTAACCCCGCATCGGTTATATCTCCGATAGAGTTTTTTAATTTTTCGGCGAAACTTCCCAGAAAGACATTATCTTCTTCGCTTAGAGATTTGTTTTCAACTTGCTTTTTGCATATATGGTAGAGTTTTTCCAACAGACTGATTAAATATGATAACCTCTTTTCTGATGATGGTGTAAGAGCATTTAAATCTTTTAGTCCCGCATAAGCCATTTTTGAAGTGGTTAGTATGTTTCTGTAGAATTCGGGTAATGGTTCTAAAAGTCCTTTTGGAGGTGGGGGAGGTGGGGTGTATGAAGTTATACCAACATGCACTGGCGTATAACTTTGTTTCGCGTAGAGAATTGTATTGTGTCTTAGTGCCGCCCAGGAGGCAAGAGCTGTATTTAACTGTCTGTCGAGCCAGGCATCTGTTTGCTGATATGTCTGGTAACCCTTTTCCCTTTCGCCTATCAAAATTTTAAGCGCGTATAACCACGACCAGTAAAGATTACTGTTCCACTCTTTGTCTGTTAGTGAGGAGAACTCAGTCCTTAAATCTTTTAGTTGAGTATAGTATTTTGGATATTCATCATCAGTGTAATCTTTTATGTGTTTTTCCGCTCTTTTACTTCCGAAAACACTAAACACGTCAAGCCCTCGTGGGAATCCCCTTATAGAATAATGTAAATCGGGTTGGATGCGTTCATCGGGAATATAAACGACTGTGAACTTTTTAGGAATTTTCGAAGGGATTGTTCCGACTGCCGGAGAAACCAATTGTCCTAATATATAAGAATCCGGTATGTAGCGCTGTCCCATGAAACGCAGACCCATAGTTTTTGTAAGTATAGAGTCCAATTGTTCCACGGAAGTCAATTTATGACCTTCTATATTTCCGGGGTCAATTCCGGCACCCCCTGTACCCGAGAAGATTGCCGGAGGAGTCAATTTTGAAAGTTCTAAAAGAAATTGCGTGAATTTTTCTTCTTTTTCCAGTTCTTTTATTGTGAGTTCGCTGCCGAAAACTTTCCTCAGTGATTCTCTGTAATCATAAATTGTCAGATCATCGGAGAACCCTGAGTAAAATGCGGAAACCGCGTAGATTCTATCCCAAACTTCAGAGACACTTCTTCCGTCTTTCAATTTCAAATTGCCGGAATTAATTGAAATTAAAGAAGCCTGTAGGGTTTGTATTTTTGCTGTTTCTCTGTCGGTCAGGGCTCTCGCGGGAGGGCTAACGGGTCCGAAATTTTCGTGTCCTTTAAGAAGAAAAGTCATTCGTCCGTACCACATCATTCCTTGGAAGTA
>CAYYUB010000126.1:0-4100 GCA_964474855.1 uncultured bacterium | reverse complement strand
CGGCATCTTTTTCTTTAACAATCTCCACAATTTTGTCAACGTGTCTTCTCTTACTCTCCTGGAATCAGACAATCAAAAACTTAAAGAAAAAGTTGCTGCGTTTAGAAAAAGAACCGCAGAATTCGAAGAAGAAATCGATTCCCTACTTAAAGAACAACAAAGGGCTTTCAAAGAGCATAATATTACGCAAAATGTTCCCAAAAGTTCTTTCAACTATTCTCCCGAAAGCCTTCTGGTAATATCAGCTTGGGTTGATTCTGTTTTCGAAATTACTTCTAAAATGAACTATTCCCTCTTAAATTCCATACCTTCTATAATGCCGGTAAAAGGGCATATAATTCGAAGATTTGGCGAACAAATTGATCCTTATACGGGCAAAAAAAAGCCACATAGAGGGATAAGTATATTAACATCCTTAAACAGCCCGGTAATTTCATCCGGAGACGGCATCGTAAGACAGGTCGGTAACGACAAAGGCAAAGGACTCTATGTAGAAATTTCCCATCCATGCGGGGTCGTAAGCTCCTACTCCCATCTACTAAACTCCACAGTTAAGGAAGGAGAAAGCGTGAAAAGAGGTTCTATAATCGGTTATGTCGGGCAATCAGGGAGAGCTCCTTATCCTTATCTTTATTATGAAATAAAAAAGGGCAACGTTAACTTAGACCCTGAAAACTTAATTTTTGGAGGAATTTAATTGGGAATTATCACTGAACTGAAAAAGGGAAACATTCCTCCCTCAGTTCTAAAAATTGCAGATTCAGAAAACATTAAAATCGATGTTCTATCCAGGGCAATACTTGAGAGAACAATTGTTGTAACCAAAAACAAAAAAAGAAAAAAAGTAAAACCAACAGGAATAGGCTATCCTCTCAAAACAAAAGTAAATGCAAATGTCGGCTCTTCAACCGATAAGCAGGATATCTCTTCTGAGATAAAAAAAGCAATTATAGCAGAAAACGCAGGCGCAGATACCATCATGGATCTTTCTACCGGCGGAGATATCAAAAAAATCAGAAAAGAAATCCTAAAAAAAACAACCATTCCTCTTGGAACTGTACCCATATATCAGGCCGCGATAGAATCCATTTGCGAGGCAGGCGGTATAGTCCACATGACAGAAGACAAAATTTTCAAAGCCATTGAAGAACAGGCAGAAGACGGGGTGGATTTTATGACCCTTCACTGCGGTGTAACTTTAGAAACCTTCGAACGTCTTAAAAATGAAGGTAGAGTTATGGACGTCGTTTCCAGAGGAGGAACCCTACTTCTAACCTGGATGCTTTACAACGAAAAAGAAAATCCCTTATATACTAACTACGATAGAATTCTCGACATCGCTTCTAAATATGACATAACTTTATCTCTGGGAGATGGATTCAGACCCGGAGCAATTGAAGATTCATCGGATAGAGCTCAATTCCATGAGTTGAGTATACTTGGAGAACTGACAAAGAAAGCTCAGGAAAAAGACGTTCAGGTCATGATAGAAGGCCCGGGTCATATCCCAATAAACGAAATCGAGATGAATGTAAAAATGGAAAAGAAAATCTGCCACGGTGCCCCGTTCTATGTTCTAGGTCCCCTGGTAACGGATATTGCTCCGGGATATGATCATATAGTATCGGCAATCGGAGGAGCCGTAGCCGCCTCTTACGGAGCGGATTTTCTCTGTTACGTAACCGCATCGGAACATCTTGGAATACCTGACTTTAAAGATGTTGAAGAGGGAGTCATTACTGCGCGAATCGCTGCCCACGCCGGCGATATTGCAAAAGGCATTCCGGGTGCAAAGGAATGGGACAGGAAAATCTCGCTTGCAAGGAAAAGGATGGACTGGAAAAGACAATTTGAACTGGTTATAGACCCTAAAAAGGCGAAAAAAACAAGAAACAAACTTGCTCCTAAAAATAAGGAAGTCTGTTCGATGTGCGGAGAATTCTGCGCTATAAAACTTTTAAATGATGCCTTGAAGAGAAATAAATAGAGTGAGAAGATTCGGAATGAATTAATTCGGATGTCAGGAAAAGACAAATCATTTAATATGCTATGGAGTAAAATATTATCGAATTTCAAAAGTCAACATAAAGAAAAACATAGACGCATCATACTTTTAATTCTCTTACCAGTAATATCCCTTTGGGCACAACAAAGTCAACTTTACACACTGGAGCCTTTAATAGTTACAGCAAGCAAAATACCCACAACGTTATTAGGAACAAGCCGAAATATTCTGGTAATCGAAAAGGAAGAAATCAGAATCAGTCCCGCGAGCGGAGTAGCAGACCTGTTAAAATTTACTTCAGGAGTCGAAATAAACCAAAGAGGTCCCGAAGGAATCCAATCTGACATTTCCATCGGAGGAGGAACATTTGAGCAAACCTTGATTCTTTTAGACGGAGTAAAAGTAAATGACCCTCAAACCGCACATCATAACCTAAATCTTCCAATCGAGTTAGAAGACATCGAACGAATAGAAATATTAAAAGGGCCGGGAACAAGGCTCTACGGAGCTGGAGCCTTCGCCGGGGTTATAAATATAATAACAAAAAAAGGAGAAACTAAGAATCTAGCGATAAAAGCACTGGGAGGAGATTATAAACTGCTTGAAGGTAATTTTTCCTTTTCTCAACCACTCGGTATCTCATATAATTATCTTTCGATTTCCGGAAAGCGATCCGACGGGTACCGTCATAATACCGACTTCGATATATGGAATATTTTCTTCAAGTCCAACATTGAACACATGAAATCCAAAGGTGATATCTCTCTTGGCTATAATGATAAAGATTTCGGAGCCAGCTACTTCTATTCGGATATATATCCAAACCAGCGGGAACATACAAAAACTGCCTTCTTAAAAGGCTCTATAGATTTCGAAAAAACTAATATGGGTTTTTACTGGAAACGCCATAAGGATGATTACATTTTAGATTACGAAAATCCGAGCGATTACAGAAATTATCATACAACACATATATACGGACTGACACTTCAATCGGAGATTTCTTACAAAGCAGGTGTCACTGCTACAGGGTTAGAATTGGGAGGGGAGAAAATAACAAGTACAAATCTCGGAAATTTCTCCCGTACGAAAACGAGATTATTCCTCGAGCATAGTCTCCCGAAAATAAAAAACATAAGCGTTGTTTTTGGCTCATCTCTATTTCATTATTCCGACTGGGATTGGTATTTTTATCCCGGAGTAGATATTGGATTTAAACTTAACAATAAAACCTATTTATACGCCTCAATAGAAAGAGCTTTTCGGATTCCCTCATACACAGAGTTATACCTGGACAGCCCCGCGAATGTTGGCAATTCTGGATTAACACCTGAAAGAGTTTTATCTTTTGAAACGGGAATTAAAATGGTGAAAGGCAGTATATTGACAAATATCAATACATTTATCAGAAAGGAAAAAAATGTGATTGATTGGGTCAGGGCAACATCAAACGAACCCTGGACGGCAACAAACGCAGGAGATGTCGTAATAAAAGGATTAGATATCAATATTAACTTCAAATCAATTGTCCAAATGTACAAAAAATTTCCCATACCAAGGATTAATCTAGGGTATACTTTTTTAAATTTAAACAAAACCGAAGATCTACTTCAATCAAAATACCTTCTTAATCATCCGGAGCATACATTCACCTTAAGCGCAGATTATGAGTTGAGCAGCTCCTTAAAACAAATCTGGAAAGGCCGCTATGAAATCCTCCCCGACTCCGAGAAGCGTTTTATCCTGGACACCAGTATCTCTCTGGAAATCAAAAACGCCGAATTGTTTATAGGTATCACCAATCTTTTAAATACCGAGTATACACAGGCAGAATGGATCCCAATGCCCGGCAGATGGGCAAAAGCAGGAATCCGGGTCGAAATATAAAAAAAATAATTCTCACCGCAGAGACGCAGAGAACACAGAGACACACACAACACCCCATTTATTACGTTTATTTAAAACCCAACCCTTCCCTAACCACCTAACAAACCAAAAAAGATAGAAACAATAAACTACACGAATAGCACAAATATTTTCGGGTCACAAAGTCGAGCACCGTCTCTCTTATATTCAATTAAGGATGTACGCTGAA
>CAYYUB010000125.1:0-4138 GCA_964474855.1 uncultured bacterium | reverse complement strand
CTAAAATGTGCATAAATCTTTCTTCAAATATTTTTTCTCTGACGATTGATACTCCATTGGAGAGACAAAGTAACGCTGTGAATTGAGCTTGCATGTCTGTTGGAAAACCCGGAAAAGGAGCGGTTTCGATATCCGTGCTACTAATATCTTTGTCCGTTTTTACTCCAAAGCCATCCTTCTCTAAAAAAATATTTACACCTACATCTTTCAGTTTATTGATAAAGCTTTCGAGATGGTTTGCCCTGGCACCTTTCAAGAAAACCTCTCCGCGGGATATTGCAGCTCCTAGGGCAAACGTTCCCGCTTCAATTCTATCAGGGATAATTTCATACTCACAACCGTGGAGTTTTTTTACTCCTCTTATTTCTATGCTTCTTGTTCCCTGTCCTTTTATTTTTGCCCCGCACTTATTTAAAAAATTTGCAACGTCGGTTACTTCAGGTTCCATTGCTGCCCCTTCGATAACTGTGACGCCAGTTGCAAGAGTGGCAGCGGTCATAACATTTATTGTAGCCCCAACAGAGGGGCCATTCGGACCTTCAAGAAATATATGCGACCCTTTTAATTTGTTTCCGTAGGCATCTATATATCCGTGAGTAATCGAAATATCGGCTTTCAACTTTTTAAGCCCTCTAATATGAAGATTTATCGGTCTTGTTCCTATTGCGCATCCTCCGGGTAATGAAACTAATGCCCTACCGACTCTGGCAAGGAGAGGACCGAGTACGTAATAACTTGCCCGCATCTGTTTTACCAGTTCGTAGGGAGCTTCATAGCCTACGGCGCCCCTTGTGTCAACTATTGCTTTATTTCCATCAAAGGTTACCGTAACCCCCAGAACTTCAAGAACTTTTTTTATTGTAAAAATATCCCGGAGTAACGGTACGTTTTCTATTACAAATTCATCTTCGCAAAGTAAAGTTGCTGCAAGAATTGGAAGCGCAGAATTCTTTGATCCCTTGATTTTTACTTCGCCCTTTAAGCTATGTCCACCATCTATAATGAATTTATCCATTTATTTTAAAAACTTTTAAGAGGTCGCTAAGTTCATAAGTGTTGATTACCGAATCACCTGAAATCCACGCCCTTCTTGCTATCCCTACACCTAAGTCCATCCATTTGAACATATCGGGATTATGAGCATCCGTACTTATGCAGAATTTAATACCTCTTTTATTTGCTTCTCTTGCATTGAACTCATCAAGGTCTAATCTATCATAATAAGCGTTAATTTCAAGTATCTTTTCTTCTTCTTTTGCTTTACTCATTACCCTATCTAAATCAACCTCATACCCAACTCTGCTTGATATTAATCGTCCCGTAGGATGAGCCAGTATTGTAAGGTAAGGATTTTCTAATGCCTTTTCCATTCTTTCGGTGACGTTTTTTGTGAAGCCTGTATGTATTGCACCAATCACGAAATCGAGTTTTTCTAAGACTTTATCTTTGAAGTCGAGAGCCCCGTTTGGCAAAATGTCACTTTCTGTTCCTTTTAGTATTCTGAAATCGTCCGAGTTTTCATTTAAAGCGTCTATTTCGTCTATTTGTTTTTTTAAATCGTCTTCTTTTAAACCATTTGCATAGGTGGCTGATCTGGAGTGATCCGTTATACCAATGTAGGAGTAACCAAGATTTCTGGCAAATAAGGTGAGTTCTTTGATGCTGTTATTACCATCCGAATATTTTGTATGAGTGTGTAAATTTCCTTTAATATCATCATATTCAATTAAATCCGGCAGTTTTCCCGTAAGACCCAGTTCGACTTCCCCTCTATCTTCTCTGAGTTCGGGAGGGATAAAGTCTATACCCAGAAGATTGTATATCTCTTCCTCGCTTTTCCCTGCAATCATTTTCTCTTTTTTGAAAACTCCGTACTCGTTAATTTTCAATCCTTTCTTTATTGCCAGACCCCTTATTTTAACATTATGGTCTTTTGAACCTGTAAAATATAAAAGAGCTGCACCGTAAGATTCAGGAGGGAGAAATCTGAGATCCATTTGGATATCGATTCCTTTTAGCATAACCGAGACTTTGGTTTTTCCTGATTCTAAAACTTTTTTTATTTCCGGAAAAGAAATAAATTCCTCGATTACTTTTTCGGGTTTTACTGTTTCGGCAAGAATATCGATATCTCCGACTGTTTCCTTCATTCTTCGCAAGGAACCGGCTGGAGAGACTTTTTTTACTGATTTTAATTTTCCTAAATTTTTTAATACTTTTTCTACTATTGGAGTTACTTCTCCAATAGTGAAACGTCGATTATCACCTTTTTTTTCTTCATAGAATTTGATATTCTCAAGAATTTTTTCCGATTTTTTGTCTCCCAGACCTTCTATTCGGGAAAAAGCTCCGTTTTTAATTACCTTTTTTAAATCCTGTAAATTCTCGACTCCTAATTCTTTGTTAAGATTGTGAAGGGTTCTGGGACCTAAGTCTCTGATGTGCAGAAGATCGAAAAGAGATTCGGGGACGTTTTTTGATATTTCTTCAAGTTTTGTCATTTTTCCTTTCTTTAAATATTCTTCTATTTTTTTTGCGATGCCTTCGCCAACACCTTCTATCTTATTAAGATTGCCATTTTTGTAAATTTTTTCTATATCTTCGGATAAATCCTTTATTGCTCTGGCGGCTCTTCTGTAAGCGCGGATTTTGAAAAAATTTTCACCCAACAGGTCTAAGCCGTCAGCGATTTTGAATAACGAATCTGAAACCTCAAGGTTCTTCATTTAATAATATTATAAAAATCCTCTTAGAAAAAGTCAACTGTTTAATTAACCGCAGAGGCACCCTGATACGGTTGTTCCTCCCTACAGGGCAGGCAGAGAACGCAGAGAAAAAGACAATTTATTTAACCACGAAACACACAAAATACACGAAACACCACCACACCTATAAAATCGTATTTTTAACTATAAAACACACGAAAGATTTGTTTTGTTAACTCGAAATACGAAACCTAAAACTTAAAACTATAATTGGCCACAAAGAGACGAAAACATAAAGATATTAGAACGCAGATTAACGTAGATTTAAAAAGATTGTTTTTATTCGAATTTATAACAAAAAAAAGGCGGAATTTTCTCCGCCTTTTTTGTTCTCTATTGGTGGTGTTTTAGTTTAAGTTCCTTTTACTATAAGTTATAATAATCGCTATTAAAGATGCCATACCAGCGAGAAGTCTACAAGCTGGCTGCCTATGCCCGTAAAGGAGTAATTTACTTCGGAATCTTCAGGTTTCCTGCGCCAGTAACCTGATAAGGCTCCAACATTAACAGAAAAATTATCGTTAACAAAATGCTCTATTCCAATCCCGAACAAAACCGCATAGTTGTTAGTTGTATACGAATAATCGTAATCGTCATATGGCGATTCATATGAGTAAGAGGAAGAATTCTTGGCGTACAGTCCCCCTATTTTTATCAAAAGATTCGCTCTCTCGGTTCTTATGGGTTTAAAATTTGTCAATAATACGGCAAAGAAAAGATTATCTTTAGATCTATAATAATCAGAACTTCTTTGCGTATTGTAATACCCAACAGAAGGCTCGATTTCAATTAAGTTATTGATACCGTATTTTACATTTGAAAACGTGATTATGGGAGATCCCCAAAATCGGATACCCATACCAAATTTTCCAACTGTATTATAAGCTCTAACATTTAACGAAAACACAACAATACTGAGCAATGCCAACTTTTTCACAATACCTCCTTTTTTTGACACCAATAAAGATTTTACACTTACTTTATCATCCATTTTTATCCTCCTTTATACAAAGTACTTTGTTATATAAAGTATAATAATGATTTTCCTAAATTTGTCAACCCCTTTTTTTATTTTTAGCCACAAAGGCACTAAGACACAAAGAAAAACAAGAAACTTAAATTTTAACCACTAAATACACGAAAAACACTAATCTCCAAAACCCCAAAAAAAATAATTTAACCACAGAGGCACCCTGATACGGTTGTTCCTCCCTACAGGGCAGGCAGAGAACGCAGAGAAAAAGACAATTTATTTAACCACGAAACACACAAAATACACGAAACACCACCACACCTATAAAATCGTATTTTTAACTATACGAGGTTGTACCGAAAAGTTGTACCACTTTTTTTGATTTTATTGTGGAATTCAG
>CAYYUB010000124.1:0-4167 GCA_964474855.1 uncultured bacterium | reverse complement strand
CTTTTTCGCCATCAGCTTTCTCCCCTTGTTTCTTCATGAGCAGTTTTTATAGCTTTCATATTCTTCGTAACTATCTCTTCCGGTTTACCCCTGAATTTAATTTTTAATTTGTGCTCGATACTCTTTAGCATTTTATTGTAATCCAAGATATTGGAAACTTTAGATAACGCTCCGAGCATCGGAGTATTGGGTTTATTTAGTCCTATTGTATCCATCGCTATTTTCGAAGCATCAAGAGTGTAAACCTTTATTTTTGGATTAACAGATAATTTTTTCCTGATCTCACCAGGAGAATCGGAAGTATTGACTATAAGAATACCATCTTCGCCCAAACCGTCAAGAACATCAACTGTAGTAAGTAAAGACGGGTCAAGAACCAGTACAATAGCCGGATTGGCAACACCGCTGTGCAATCTTATAGGTTTCTTACTCAAACGGTTAAAAGCGCTCACAGGCGCTCCTGTTCGTTCCGGACCATATTCGGGAAATGCCTGAATATACATTCCTGTATCAATGGCGGCTTCTCCGAAAAGTAAGGCTGCTGTCTTGGCTCCTTGACCACCCCTGCCATGCCATCTAATCTCGATTAAATCCTTAGCCATTATTTACTCCCTTTTTTACTCAATCTATATAGTATTTCCTCAATGTCAAGGGATTTTTTCTATACTTTGAGCAAAAAATTAACTTCTTTGACTTTTTCCCCTGCATTCTTTTGAAACGCCCTTACCATTGCAATATTTCCGACACCAATTTCAATTAACTCGCCGAGATTTTCAAGATTTATACCCCCGATCGCTACCAGAGGAATATTCACATTCCGAAAAACTTCCTTAACAGTCGAAAGTCCAATGGGAGCATAGTCTTTCTTAGTAGGAGTGGCAAACACAGGACCAATTCCAATATAATCGGCGCCTTTTTTTTCTGCCTCCAGAGCCTGCTCTAAGGAATGCGTAGAAACACCAATTATAAAACCATCAGGAGTTATTTCTCTTGCCCTCTTTAGAGGAATGTCATCCTGCCCAAGATGAACGCCATCCGCTCCCGACAACAACGCGATATCGATAAAATCATTAACAATGAACAACGAATTGAATTTTTTTGTAATAACTCTGATTTCATCGGCAAGTTTCAACATATCCTTTCTGGAGGAATCTTTATCTCTGTATTGAATAATACGCACCCCACCCTTGCACGCTTCACTGGTAATTTCAATATGATTACCGCTTGTTATAACGTAAACTCCAAAATGAGAATCTATTTTTTTTATTTTTTCTTTTATCACTTTCCCTAACCACAAAAAACTAAAACAATATTTGTGTAATTCATTGTTTAAAATCAAGTAAATGAGTTAATGAGTGCATGAGTAGATGAGTTGACTGTTTTTTTACCCATTCACACATCCACGCATATACACATCTACCCATTCTTTCATTTCCCCAATTTTTCGGAAATAATTCCCGCGATTTTCTCTCCTGAGAGGAGCATTCCTCCAAAGACAGGACCCATACGCGGAGCTCCCTTAACAGCATTCGCAGCCATACCGGTTACAAACAAACCGGGAAAAACTTCCGAAGTATTATCTATAGTCAATTCTTCTCCCCTATCCGCCCACATAGACATCTCACCGACAACCTTACCGGTACTCGTATCAAGAGCCGCATCCATTTTCCGGGAAACGATAGAACAGACTTCCGAGGGATGCCCTGTTCCGTCAACAATATATTTAGCTCTTATTGTCAAAGGATCAACGTGCAAACCTATGTGCTCGACAGGAGACCATTGCAAAACAAGCCCGTTAACCTTTTTTACTCCTTCAACTTCTCTGAACATTACATCTACTACTTTTATAAGGTTAAATATTTTCACGTTTGATTTAACACATTTTGATATTAAAGTCGAAGCCAATTCCACACTATCGGCAGTATAGTATCCTTCCTTTCTTTTCTTGTATTCCACGCCAACCTTATCAAAAAGAGGCAACGCCGTATCCTGTACAACAATCTCATTAAACATCATGCCACCACCCCAAACACCACCACCGGGGGCAAGCTTGGATTCAAAAACGGCTGTTTTAATGTTTTTTTCGCCCAGAAGTATTCCCGCTAAAAGATTAGAAGGACCTGCTCCCACAAGAGCCACATCTAACTCCAAAGAATCAAGTAATTTCTGGTAGAAGTTTTCAATAATCGCTCTCGATATCTCTATATCATCAAGCCTCATGTATCCTCCTTTAGGTTGAAACTTAAGAATATACTCACCAAATATTTAACAATCATGCTTTTACTGATATTAAAGCAATAAACTAATTTGTCAAGCTAATAACCACCACACAAGCCCTAAAGTAACCACAGATTTCACAGATTAACACAAGATTCCCCAACCACCCCTCCAAAATTATTATCACCGCAGAGACACAGAGAACACATAGAAAAAAGCATTAAACCACAAAATACACTAAATACACTAAATTTTTTATTATGATTTTTCAAAACCCGCCAACACACCCACCCACTAACTCACTAACTAGATTAAACAGGATTTACAGGATTTTTTTTATTCGATTTGGCTGATTATATAAGATAAATTTCGGTTTTTCAGCCGAAAAAACATCCCCAGGGATATCCTTCTACCTCTCTAATACAATCATTGATAGTATATATCGGTTCACCAGGGATATAAGGCCACCATATATGGAATTTTCTCATCCAATATAAATGCCAGCGATCATCAAAATCGGTATAACAAACATGGAATGTTTCGGTACGGGTTAGCTTAGAAGGATCCATAAAATAGGGTCTTTTCTCATAAGCTGTAATTCGATTACTCTTCGTTTTTACATCAAAATCTATTTCGGAACGAATATGAGGGGGATATTTTTCAGAAAGAAATTTGTTGATTTTCTCCAGCGCCTTTTTTTAAATACCAAGAGGCATTTTTTCGATATGTGAGCGCTTTTATACCGGATTCTCCGGCTGCTTCATAAGCATTTGAATAATAAGTAAGCCATCTTATCCCTAAGCCACTTTCCTTCGCTAATTTATAAATTTCTTCATCAGAACCTGCCATCAAAGCTTTCTTAGCCCACTCACATTTCCCTGAAAAACTCATTTTCATTTTTTTATCTCCACAACTTTGATGTTTTGAGGTCCGACCTCAAACTCGCAAATGACCCATCTGTTATTATTACATGGTCGTCGATTTCTATTCCCATAATTTTTCCGGCGTCGATAAGTCGTTCGGTCATTTTTATATCATCATTACTTGGAGTAGGGTCGCCTGAGGGATGATTATGAACGAGTATTATCGAAGCAGCAGAATTTTGTATAGCAGGTTTAAATATTTCTCTTGGATGCGCGATACTGCTATCCAGAATACCAATCGATATATCATCTATACCTATAAGTTTTTTTCGTGTAGTTAAAGACAATATTTTACAATGCTCTTTCTTTTTGTTTCCCAGATCATTCTTAAGTAAATCAAATACTGCTTTCGGTCCTCTGATCTCATAGTCATATTTATTATATTTATTTAATGCCTTCTCCCCCAACTTCAAAGCCGCTTTCAGTTTACAAGCGGTAGCGAAACCGATTCCGTCAACCTTCTGTAATTCCTCGACCGATGCTTCCTTCATTTTTGCGAGATTTCCGAATTTTGCCAGTAAATTTTGAGAAACAGCCAAAACACTTTTTCCTTTTCTACCTTTTTCGACGACCAATGCCAACAATTCTTGAATGGAGAGATTATCAACCCCAACTTTCTTTAATCTTTCCCTTGGTCTATCTTCCCGCGGCAAATCGTGGAGGGTAAATGATTTATCACTCATATTTCAAATCCCTTTTGATATCATTCTTCTTTTAGATTTCATTATATTAAATGATATTGGAAAAAGAGATAAATGTCAAGGAAAAAATTAATAGAACACAGATTGTCAGGATTACCTGGATTGACAGGATTCTTTGTTGTTTGTCAAGTGCGGAGGTTTACTCCCAGGCAACCTACACAATCACCGCAGAATAATCGCTTTCTTCTTATAAACCTTATCCCCTATCTCTACCCTGACAAAATAAATACCGCTATTTCCATTCCAGTTTAGATTATATGTCCCGGCAGGACTAACTCCATCCATTAGTTTTCCCATCCTCTGCCCGAGAATATTGAATATCTCGA
>CAYYUB010000123.1:0-4200 GCA_964474855.1 uncultured bacterium | reverse complement strand
AAAAATATTTTTGTTGTTTAAAAACTACCCTACCACACCAATATTATTTCACACAAAGGCACTGAGACACAAAGTTTATTTTTTGTTTTTTCTATACCCTAAATCCTATACCCTATATATCCAACGCCTCCTCATTGACCCATAGACCGTGGATATTGCAGTAGGAAAAAGCATACAACGTGCCGGACTTTCCAGTTTTAAAAGATAGAGTCGCACTGGGCTCTGTATAAACCGTGCTTGAATCCGGACCCTCAACGGAAGCACCATGCGCGGCAAAATCACATTTACTCACCATGTACGGAAATTTACTTCCTTCAGGTTGGAAATATACTTCAATCCATGCAATATGATGCTCGGTTTTGTTAGGATGAGGAATTTCTTTACCAACCGAAACTTTAACTTTAACGCTTTCACCTTTTCCTAAAACTTCAATCACAGGAACATGTTTCTCCGACTTCCAATCCGCTCTTTGCAGCAACTCATCAAATTTTTTCATATTTGCCTCCTACAGCCATTTATTTAACTTCATTTTTGTAATCATTGTAAATTTATAACCATTCCAAATCATTATATGAGATTTATTTGTTTTGTCAAGATGTCGTTTTTCCCTAAATCTAAAAAGAAACCACAAGATTACACAGATTAACACAAGAATAAAAATATCAGTGTAAATCCGTGTTCATCCGTGGCTATTCTATAGTTAGAATGTTAGGAGGTTGGGAAGTTAGGGGGTTAAAACAACGAATAAGAATCCTGTTTAATCTGCGTCCAATTATTTTGTTGTGGTGGTGCTCCTTACCATCTTGACATATATCATCAAGTCAGTATGATAAATTTGAAAAATTGGATATTAATAAAAAAATTACTCCCGAAATAAAGCAAGTCTATTCAAAATTCAAAAAAGAAATTGAATTCAGGCTGAATTCATTTAAAAAGATCGGCGAAAACTCAAATGCGGAAGAATTATTTACGGAATTAGCATTCTGCATTTTAACTCCTCAATCAAAAGCAAAATTATGCTGGAAAGCGATTTTAAAAATGAAAGAAAGCGGTATCCTCTTTAACGGAACAAAGAAAGAGATAAGAGAAAAACTGCAAAAGGTTAGATTCAAAAATAAAAAAACAGAATATCTTTTTGAAGCCAGAAATAAATTTTTTAGGGATAACAATTCAATTTATGAAAATATAAAAAAACCAAAATCTCCCTTAGAATTAAGAGAATATCTGGTGAAAAACGTAAAAGGTATAGGGTGGAAAGAAGCGAGCCATTTCTTAAGGAATATTGGACTCGGCGCAGACATTGCTATACTTGATAGACATATTTTAAAAAATTTAATAAAACTCGGAATTATTGAAGAATATCCTAAAAATCTTTCAGAGAAAAAATACGAAGAGATAGAAGAAAAAATGAAAAAACTATCAAAAAATTTAGAGATACCGATGGATACTCTCGACCATGTTTTTTGGGCAAAAGAAACGGGTGAGGTATTCAAATAATAAGGAGGTTTGATGGGTAAATCATTAGAAGCTCTTGAACACATTATGAAGCAGATTTATACCGCACAAAAGAACGAAATAACCGAATACCATATATACTCCAATATAGCAAAATCAGTAAAAGACAAAAAAAACAGAAAAACCCTGCTTGATATAGCAAACGAAGAATTAAGACATTGTAAATTCTGGCAAACTATTACAAAAAAAGATATAAAACCAAATCGCTGGAATATTTTTAAGTTTACTTTAATCGCGAAATTTTTAGGGTACACCTTCGCGATAAAATTAATGGAAAAAGGAGAGGAGCAGGCTCAGGTTAATTATCTGGAAATCGCAGAATATGTCCCGGAAGCCGAACAAATCGCCGAGGATGAAGGAAGACATGAAAATGAGTTGATTAATTTACTCGATGAAGAAAAACTCAATTATGTAGGTTCGATTGTACTGGGTTTAAACGATGCTCTTGTTGAACTGACAGGGACACTTGCCGGTTTAACCTTTGCTCTCCAAAATACAAGACTTATAGCGGCAGTAGGAATTATAACAGGCATTGCCGCTTCTCTTTCCATGGGTGCTTCCGAATATCTCTCGACAAAAACCGAAGAAGACACCGAAACAGCACTCAAGTCTTCACTGTACACGGGAGCAGCGTATATTTTTACGGTACTACTGCTGGTTTTGCCTTATTTCATTTTCGAAAACTATCTTCTATGCTTGATGATAACCCTCAGTGTAGGAGTATTAATTATATTCTTCTTCAACTACTATGTATCCATTGCAAAGGATTTCCCCTTCAGGAAACGTTTTCTTGAGATGACATTTTTAAGTCTTGGGGTCGCCGCTCTTTCTTTTGGAATAGGGGTTATCATAAGAGTAACTCTGGGGGTGGATATTTAAAAGTCCAATGTCCAACGTCCAAAGTCAAAACCAAATCTTAATTTTACCAATCAACTAATTAACCAATATACTAAATTTTATCTGTTCAACGATAAAATTTTTCGGGTTCCATTGATTATAATTCAATATGTATTACTATATATCTAACATAAAACCACGGGGAGACGAAATGATAAAAAAAAATTCTGGGATTATTATTTTATTAATAGCTTTAAATTTAGCCGCGCATGAAGGTATGGGCTTGGGAATTGCCGTGGGAGACCCTACCGGAATCACAGCAAAGTACTGGACGAGCAGAAATACCGCAGTCTGCGGTGCAGTAGGCTGGTCCTTCAGGGGAGAAGGATATCTCCATTTAAACGGTGATTTTATCTACCATAATTCCAAATTGTTTCCCGTAGAAAAAGGAGAACTCCCGATATATTTTGGATTGGGAGGAAGACTTGCTTTTAAGGATGAAACGGAAATAGGGATTCGGATACCAGTCGGAATTGTGTATCTTTTTCCTGACGCGCCTTTTGACGCATTCTTCGAACTCTCTCCCTACCTTAATCTTTATCCGGAAACAGATATGTTTTTATCAGCCAGTATAGGAGGAAGATTCTTCTTCGATCTATAAAAATAAGCTGAAACTAAAAACAACTCCCGGTTCTTTCTTTCCTACAGAGTCCTTTAGTTTTAAATTCCGAACAGCGATAACATATTTCATTCGGCAATTTATTTTCCTTGAAATAAAGCCTTATGTTTAGAAGAGTGGTTTCGGCTATATTAGTCAGGGCTTCTTTTGTAAAAAACCCCTGATGAGAAGTTATAAGTACGTTCGGAAATATAAGCAACCTGGCTAACACATCATCACTAACGATTGTACTTGAATAATCTTCAAAAAAATATTCCGATTCTTCTTCATAAACATCCAGCCCTGCGCTTCCTATTTTTCCCTTTTTTAGAGCTGCTATTAAGTCCACAGTGTTGATAAGTTTCCCTCTACCTGTATTTATGATCATAACACCGTCTTTCATCTTCTTGACACTTGATTTGTCTATTATATGCATAGTTTCCGGCGTAAGGGGACAATGTAAGGAGATAATGTCAGATTGACTATAAAGGGTATCAAGATCCACATAAGAAAAACCATACTTTTTCTCATTCTTCTTATCTGGAAATTTATCATAGGCGAGCACTTTCACCTCAAAACCTTTTAGAATCTTGGCAACAAGAAGTCCTATCTTACCTGTCCCGATTATTCCCGCGGTTTTACCAGACATATCAAAACCCAGAAGACCATTGATATTAAAATTGCTATCCCGGGTCCTATAATACGCTCTATGAATTTTTCTGTTCAAGGATAATATTAAAGCGACTGCATGCTCGGCAACCGCACCCGGAGAATAATCGGGAACTCTAACTACATGTATTCTTCCAAAAACAGATTCAAGATCAACGTTATTATAACCCGCTGAACGAAGAGCTATAAGAGTTATTCCATTATCATACAACTCATCCGCTATTTTTTTATTAATATTATCATTAACAAAAACACAAATGGTATCAACGTCCTTTGTAACAACAAGATTGTTTTCCGAAAGATGACTTTGAAAATATTTAATATCAAAACGGAATTTCTTATTTGCCTCATCAAAAAAATCAATATCATATGGTTTTGCATCGAAGAAAGCTACCTTCAGCTGTTTCATCTATTCCTCTTTTTAGCCTTTTTTTGATGCTATTAAATTTTTCAATTTTTTGAGATTAACTTCCCTTTCATACATAGGCTTTTTATTATTCTTATAAGCTATTAGTTTTTTC
>CAYYUB010000122.1:0-4296 GCA_964474855.1 uncultured bacterium | reverse complement strand
ACTTATAGCTTTCTTTATATGATCAAGGTGATCGTGTGTGTCCGACATTACTCCTATTTTCATAGTTCCCTCCTTTGAAATTAAAGATAATTGAATTGAGTGAAAATTCAAGCATTTTTTTTTAGACATCCCCCCAGAATTTTTACGCCAACACGTCTAAAGTCAGTTATTGCAATACTTACAAGAAATTCTATGCAATATAAGCTATTTCCGAATATTTGTGAAATCAGAGGGATTGCAGTCAGAGAAAGGTGTGGTTAATTTACCCAGCTTTAGGCGTTCGGGATACCACTTCGAAAAACCGCAGTCAGTCTCGCCTGCGGTTTATTTCGCAAGGAGTGCTGTCCGAGAAAGACGTGGTCAATTTCCCCGACGGTTTGATTCGTAAGAAGTACTATTCGAGAAAACCAGAGTCAATTCTCTCAGCGGGGGTCGTTCAGGTATACCTTTCTAAAAAACCGCAGTCAGTTTCCCCTGCGAGGAAACTGCTGCTTGCTCTCGACCTCGCTCCTTTTGACTTCGTCAAAAGTCCATGCCCGCTCGGTCTGCGAGACATTTTTTATGAAAGGCATACCTGAACTTTTAAGATTTAAAGAAGATAGAAGAGATACTGTGGCCGCTCAGTCTCCGAGACGTTTTTCTTGAGTAGCGCCCTTTCACTTCTTGGTACGTTTCTTAAAAAATAGAATTAAATGGGGGTGTTGTGGGCTTTGTGTTCTCTGTGTCTTTGTGTGAGAAATAATTTGGGGTGGGGAGGGGGTTTTAGCTTGACAAATGCGATAGTTTTTATAGAATTAAAGTTATGGAACAATTACTGGTAGTCCATGGAGGTGTTGGCAGTCATATTAGAGATTCAAAGCTTAGAGAGAAGGTTTTGGGAGAAGCTCTTGAAGCCGGTTTTGTGGTTTTGAAGGAGGGTGGGGATGCCGCTCTGGCGGTGGTTAAAGCTGTTATGGTTATGGAAGATTCTTCTATTTTTAATGCGGGTACGGGTTCTGTTCCTAATCTTTCCGGTGAAGTTGAAATGGATGCTTCAGTTGCGACTTCTGAGGGAAACTTTGGTGCGGTGGCTTCAATAAGAAATGTAAAAAATCCAGTTCGAGTAGCTTATGAAGTATCAAATAAGACTAAGCATTTAATACTCGCAGGTGAAGGTGCAACTCATTTTGCAAGAACCATAGGATTTAAAAATTATAATCCGTTATCTGAAGAAATGAAGGCATTATTTAACGAAAAGAGTAATTGTAGTTCTGAAGAAATAGAAGAGTTGCAACGTCGCTACTCAAACGAAACGGTTGGAGCTATTGCAATTGATGGTTTTGGTAGTATAGCTGCCGCACTTTCAACTGGAGGTATAATTTTTCATATTCCCGGTAGAGTTAGTGATGTTCCGATACTTGGCGGAGGAATTTATGCTTCTATTAGAGGTGCGACTACAATTACAGGTCGAGGTGAAGTTATTGTGAAAGAAATGCTCGCAAGAAAAGTGGATGATTATTTGTGTGAACATAGTGCTGAAGAGGCTGCAGGAGATATTATTCAGGAGTTCGAGATAGATTTTGGAATGATAGTGGTAGATCAAGATTGTAAGGTCGGAATAGCTTATAATACCGAGTGTATGAGCTGGGGTATTAAAACTCAGGATTATAAAGAAGTACAGCCGGAATGATTTTTTTCTTCTTTTCTATGTTTATATATAATGTCGAAATTGAAGCCTTTAAACGTAGTTCCGTATATGCAAACGATCTCTCTGTATCAGTGGGGAATAGGGGCAAATGGTTGTTTTCTGAGATTGAAGGAGGAATTGTTTTTGATTATACTTCGCAAGGGGGTGATTTCGGTTTTTCGAATGTATTTATTAGAGGGGGGGCGAATAGATTTGTTGGAATGTTTGATGTGAGTCTTTTTGGAATCTATCATAGACCCGGTAGAGTAAGAGAGGGAGTGGTGAGAAATTTTTCGATCAGGTACCCGGGATTTGGATTTGGGATGGGATTAGGTGCAAAGATTTTTTGGTTTTCAGTTGATACGGATTTTGGGTTCATATCACATTCCTCCAATCCTGTTACTAAACATTTTTTGTTTGACTCGGAGGTTAGATTCAATCCTGATACCGTGACCTTCGGTATTGATTGTATAGTGGACAGATTTACGATGGTTGGTCAAGATCCGATTACTTCGGTTTATTTGAAACCGAAAGTAAATTTTTCCGGATGGAAAAATTTTGCTTTAAATTTTGGTGTGGCTTTTCTTGTTTCGGGTAAAACGGACATAACGCCTACTAATTTAAGGTTGGAGGAAGCCGGAGTAAATTTGGGAGACTATGGAATTCCAAGTTGGAAAATATGTTGCGGAATAACTTCTACTGATTTTCGTAGAAAAAGCAGGATTCTTTTTCCCCTTAGAATTTTTCTGGTTGATGAGGAAGGTAATCCCGCATCGGGGCTTTTGTCTCTTGCTGATTCAGGTAGTTTTCAGATAACTGACGGGGAAATTAAATTTGATTTATCTGAAGGTATATATCCTTTATCTGTTTATGCGGAGAATTCGCTTCCTTCTGATACAGTTATTGTGCTTAAGGAAGGGACAGATATACTGTTAGAGCTACGCGAAAAAAAAGAATTCTACATTATTGAAGGTGTAGTTAATGATGCTAAAACAAATAAACCTCTTGATGCTGAGATTTTAATTGAGAATTCGAGTCGCACCGCAGTGCAAAGTGATCCGGAAACTGGATATTATAGAATATATCTAATCCCAGGAGATTATATAATAAGAGTTACTTCCAAAGATTATTATCCCTATACTTCTCTACTTGAAGTTAAAACTGAAAAGCTAACAGAGCTTGATTTTAAACTATTGCCAATTAGAGGTAAACCAAGATGAAATTTAGAAGACGTTTTCAGAAAATAGAATATAAGCCGAGATCCCCTATTTATTTAATAATATTATTTGTATTAATAGTAGCACTTATGATATTTATAAGAGTTTTTAAAGGAGGTTAAATGCAAAGGATTCTCAGCGGAATCAGACCTACGGGCAAAATTCACATTGGTAATTACTTCGGAGCTTTAAAAAATTGGGTAGAACTTCAGAATGAGTACGAAACTTTCTACATGGTTGCGGATTGGCATACACTTACTACAGGACATGATAAAACGAAAGGTATAAAAGATAGGATTATAGATACCACAATCGATTGGATATCGGTAGGTATTGACCCGAAAAAATCGGTTTTATTCGTTCAATCCCAGGTGAAGGAGCATGCCGAATTATATCTCCTTTTTTCTATGCTGATAACTGTTCCAAGACTTGAGAGAAATCCCACTCTTAAAGAAGTAGTAAGAGATAGTGGTCTCAAAGGTCAGGTTAGTTATGGTTTACTTGGATATCCTGTCCTGCAGGCTTCTGATATATTGGTTTATCGGGCTAATAAAGTTCCGATCGGTGAAGACCAGCTTCCTCATCTCGAAATAACACGCGAGTTCGCAAGGAAATTTAATAGTCTTTATGGGAAAGTTTTTAATGAAGTTGAACCGATACTTACCGAAACCCCTCGAATTCCTGGTTTGGATGGAAGAAAAATGTCTAAGTCTTTAAATAATGATATATGTCTTGCGGATAGTCCTAAGGATGTTGAGAGAAAGATAATGACAGCTTTTACCGATCCTAAGAAAATTAGAAAAAGCGATCCTGGGCACCCGAAAGGTTGTGTTGTTTTTGCGTACCTTTCCGCGATTGGAATTCCAGATATTAAAGATATTAAAAATGAGTGTAAAAAGGGAGAAAGGGGTTGTGTGGATTGTAAGAAGGCCGCTGCTTCTTTGCTTAATGAATTTCTTGATCCTATACGGGAAAAAAGGAAAAAAGTAAAAAAAGAGCTTGATGTAGTTGAAATTTTGAGTAAAGGGGCGAAAAAGGCATCAAAAGAAGCCAAAAAGACGATGAAGATGGTGCGAAAAGCGATGGGAATGTGGGGATAGGAAAAGAATTTAGAAGCCAGGAGTCAGAATACAGAATCCCTCCCCAACCAAAAACTAATTGAACCACAGAGGACACAGAGAACACAGAGATAAAAAAACTATATTTTTGTTTGTTTGAAACCCGACCCGCCCCCGAAATATTTAGACAGGATAACAGGATAGACAGGATTTTTTATTTGTTGTTTCTTCTATTCAACTATTTGACCATTCAACAATTCAACTGATCCAAAGGATTTGCATTACTATTTAGCTAATTCAAAGAATCTGGGCTTCTTGACATAATTAACAAAAATCTCTATACTATAAGAGAGAA
>CAYYUB010000121.1:0-4400 GCA_964474855.1 uncultured bacterium | reverse complement strand
GAACAAACTCTTATTGATGAGTTTGATAAGTCCTTGCCGGAAAATCCACCATGGAAACAAACATAGTTAATTGGTAAAAAAACTTAATTAGCCACGGATTAACACGGATAGACACAGATAAAAAAAGATAAATAGGGTTTTTTATTTTTGTTCTTTACTTCGACCCGAGACCAGAATAGTTCTATTTACTCCCCGCTTGCTATCACCTGATCATAATCATTTTCTTTTGTAATTCTTTCTCTCCTATTCTTAAGATCCCAAAATATAAGCCGGAACTTAAGGTTTCGCCTGAATCACCCATACCATCCCAGGAAAATCTAATCTGTGAAGAACCGGTATTTATATTAGAAAAAGATTTAACCAGCCTTCCGCTTACATTATAGATCGAGAATTCTATATTCTTTCCCCTGCTGTCATCAGGTATATCTAAGACAAGTTGTGTACTTTTATTGAAGGGATTAGGATTGACCTTTAAATTAAGGATTTGAGGATTAGTCAGCAACTCCTCCACCCCAGCTTCCTCATCCTGAAGAACCCAGATTGTTCCTTCCATATAACAACTAACGTATATTCTACCTGTCTCGGGATTTACGCAAATACCATATGGCCAATTGCCAACTTCGATAGTCGTAATCACCGAATCCTTGGCACCATCAATTACACTTACGTCGTCGTACCAATCGGTCGTTACAAATATATGATTTAGTTCCGAATTAACAGCTATTGCGCTCGGACCATGCACAGGTGAAATAGTATCAATGACAGAATCTACTTCTCCGTCAATTATGTTAACACTAATCTCATTTGCCACATATATTTTGTTTGTTTCCGTATTTACACAAATCTCAGAAGGCCACGACTCAACTCCGATAGTTTTAACCACAGAGTCGGTATTACCGTCAATTACACTAACACTCGAATCCCAATTATTCGCTACATATATTCTATTTGTCTCTGGATTTACACAAACGCCTTCTGGGCAAAATCCAACCTTAATATTTGTAATAACCGAATCAGTTATACCATCAATCACACTGACATTTGTATCTGCAAAATTTGTTACGTATAATTTGTTTGTAACATTATTTACGCAAATTTCACTTAGCTCATCTCCAACCTCAAAAGTTTTAACCACCGAATCGGTTACTCCATCAATTACACTAATATTCTCATCACCCCAGTTTGTAACATATATCTTGTTACTCTCGGGATTTACACAAATTCTTCCGGGAGATTTTCCAACTTCAACGGTCGTAATTACCGAATTTGCCACTTCATTAATTACACTAATATTATCACCTCTAGAATTTGTTACATACAGCCGGTTTGCCTCCGGATTCACACAGACTCCCATTGCTGCAACCCCAACTACAATAGTTTCAATCACCGAATTAGTTTCTCCATCGATTACACTGATATTACTTCTACCTTTATTTGCCACATATATCCGGTTTGTAGCTGAGTTTACCGAAATTCCGCCGGGATCATCTCCAACGTTAATAACAGCAACAACAGAATCATTTCCTCCATCAATTACACTTACATTATCACTGTATTGATGAGCTGCGTAAATAAAGTTTGTTTCAGAGTTTACACAAATCGAAGTAGGATAATCTACAACTCCGATAGTGTCAACCTCCGTATTGGTCGTACCATCAACCACACTGACAATCGTATCGCCAAGACTCGCAACATATATTCGGTCTGTTTCAGGATTTACACATATTCCTACAGGGTAGCTCACGACTTCGATAGTATCAATTACTGAATCAGTTGCCCCATTAATTACACTTATATAATCATCAATTCCATCTACAACATAAATGAGATTCTCTTCCTGATTTACATCAATAGCATAGGGATAATCTCCTACCCCAATTTTACCAATCTCCGAATAGGTCGTTCCGTCAATCACACAAACGCTATCTTCACCAAATCTTAATACATAAATTTTGTTCGTACTTAAATTTACACAAATTCCATTAAGGTTGTGCCCGATCCCAATTTCTGCGATTATCGAATCAGTTGCGCCGTCAATCACACCGACATTATCATGCGGTAAGCTTGCCACATATATCCGGTTCCTAAGCGAATCGACAGCAACTCCGCAGAACGAATTAGGAACATGACTTGTCTCACCAAACCAAACAACCGCAGAAACCGAATCTGTACTACCGTCAATTACAGAAAGATTGCTAGTCTCCGAATTTACCGTATAAATACGGTTCGTTTTGGGATTCACACCGACTGCAGTGGGGTCCAATCCATTGCCTGCTCTTGGACCAAGATAAATCGTATCAATAACCGAAATCTGACCAAACGTTGAAATCGTAATAAACACTATTAAAATAAACAATAAATTTTTTCGTAGAATATTCATATCTCCTCCTTAATGCTTAATATTAGTATAACGATATTTGACTGATACGTCAAGGATTTTTATCCCCATTTTAACTGCCAATTGCACAAAATCAACACAAAATTTTTTGTTCTCTGTGTGTTTGTTTTTTTATCTGTGTTTATCCGTGTCCATCCGTGGCTAATTAATTTTTTTCGTGTGTTTTTTTAATACAACTTAAATTAAAATGGATGGTGTGGTTTCGTGTATTTTGTGGTTTAATAATCTTTTCCTTTGTGTCTTAGTGTCTTTGTGTGAGATTAATTTGGGGTTGTGAGATGGGTTTTGAACAACAAAAAATCTCTGTGTTCTCTGTGTGTTTGTTTTTTTCTCTATGTCCTCTGTGGTAAAAAATGGGCGGGGGGGAGGGATTCGGTCTTGACATCATTGAAATTATCATTAAAGTGTATAAGTTAAAGAATAAAGAATTAAAAAGTAAAACGTATTAACAAATAATCAGGAAAAAAGGAGGTTTCAAAAATGAAAAGAGTACTAATATGTTTTTTTAGTTTACTTGTTTTACTCATGGGCGTAATGAATATCGGATGCGGAGAAAAGAAAGACACACCAACTTTCATACTCGTTCCGAAATCAGTCGGACATCCTTACTGGGCAGAGGTAGAAAGAGGCATGAACGCTATGGCAAAAGAACTGGGAGTAAAAGCTATATTCAACGGTCCGCCGACAGCGAGCAGCGCTCTGCAAATATCCATCATAGAAGGGGCCATTTCCAGCAAAGTTGCCGGAATCGGTATTTCTCCAAACGAACCTGAGGCTGTCCAGGCTATTATTAAAAGTGCTGTCGAAAAAGAAATTCCCGTAATAACTTTCGATTCGGATTCGCCTAAAAGTCTGCGTAGTTATTATATAGGAACAGATAATTACAAAGCGGGAAAAACATTAGGCGAACATTTCATAAAGATAGCGGGTACAAAAGGAAAAATAGCTATCTTTACAGGCGGATTGGGTGCAATGAACCTTAACGAAAGAATCAAAGGTTTTAAAGATGCAATTGCTAAACATCCCGATTTAATGATAGTATCCCTGCAGGCTAACAATGATGATGAAGCACTGGCTCTCTCACAAGCAGAAGCAATCCTTCAATCTCATCCCGATCTTCTGGCGTTCGTGGGAGTAAATGCACCTGCGGCGCCCGGTGCTGCACGCGCGGTAAAAGCCCTGGATAAAAAAGGCGAGGTCAAAATATTAGGGTTTGATACGGTACCTATTACCCTGGATTTTATAAGACAGGGATACATTCAAGGAACAGTAGGACAAAGACCCTACATGATGGGATACGTTAGCCTTAAAGCTCTTTATGATATTCATATGAGCAAAGAAATTCAGTTGCCGGAAGGATTAAAAGCCGTAGACAAAATCATAGATACCGGAATCCTTTTTGTAACTGCAGAAAATATAGACGAACACTTCCCGGAGTAACAAGAAAACGCCTATATATATAATACTCCGTATGGAATACCCCGGATGAAAAAGAAAACCGCCGATAAATACATTTTAGAGATGGAAAATGTATCCAAAACTTTTCCCGGGGTAAAGGCATTAAATAAGATCCATTTCAATTTAAAAGTAGGAGAAGTACACTCTCTTGTGGGTGAAAACGGGGCAGGCAAATCCACCCTTTTAAAAATTCTCGCCGGTGCTTACAAAAAAGACGAAGGTACCATAACTCTGGACGGCAATAAAGTAGAAATGACCGATCCAAAACACGCTCTGGATTTGGGCATCAGCGTAATATACCAGGAATTCAACCTCATACCCAATCTCAGTATTGCAGAGAATATCTTCATAGGCAGAGAACCCCGCAGGCAGAAAGTCTTTGTTGATTTTTCACAATTACACCGGGATGCCGAATTTTTCCTAAAAAAAATAGGGATGAAGAAGAGTGCGAAAACCCTGGTGAGCCAATTAAACGTAGCAGAACAGCAGATGGTCGAAATAGCAAAATCTCTGTCTTTTTCCTCCAAAATAATAGTTATGGATG
>CAYYUB010000120.1:0-4462 GCA_964474855.1 uncultured bacterium | reverse complement strand
GGAATCCTGTTCTTTCTACAAGTACATTCGAACAATCCGGGCAGTAAGTGTTTTCGGTTCCTTCCATAGGCGCGTTTCCAATATATACGTAATAAAGATATTTTCCGGCTATTTCATACGCTTTTTTTAATGTTTTGATCGCTGTCGGAGATTTTTCGTAGTGCTGATGAGGAAAATATCTGGAAATGTGCAGGGGTATGGCTTTGTTAACCGAAGCCAAATATTTTGATAAATCTTCGATTTCTGTGTCATTGTCGCCCGGAATCAGAAGATTTGTTACTTCGATGTGTATTTTCTTTGAAGCCTTTTCAATTGTTCGTTGTGTAGCAGCAAGATTTCCCTTAAGGATTTTACTGTAGTACTCCGGACTCATTGATTTTAGATCGATATTCATTGCGCTTACAATATCAAGTAAGTCATCCAGAGGTTCTTCTAATATCTGACCGTTAGTTACCATTACAAGGTCTATTCCTTCTTGTTTTGAATATTTTGCGGTATCTTTTATAAATTCGAACCAGATAATAGGTTCGGTGTAAGTGAAAGCTATCGAAGGAGAGTTATATTGTTTTGCTAAGTTAACCAGCTCTTCCGGTGTTATATTTGTCGTTTGTGTTTTTTTTGCCGATATGGTATAGTTCTGACAATAAGGGCATCGCATATTACAGCCGTTTGGAGATACTGAAAGAATCTCCGTTCCGGGTCGAAAGTGAAAAAGAGGTTTCTTTTCAATCGGGTCGACGGCAAGAGAGGTTGTTCTGCCGTAATTCTGGGCGTATAAGGTTCCATTCTCGTTTTTTCTTGCCCAACAGATTCCTTCACCTCCGGGGGGTATAGCACACTCGTGGGGGCAAAGTTTGCAACGTGTGATTAAGTCTTCTGTTATTTCGTAATATTCCGCTTCTCTCTTATTCATAAATATTTAACTTGCTATCATCTATAAATTTATGAATATTTTTAGATGTGTCAATGAGTATGGCTTCTAAAGTATTGCTTTTTATATGTTTTATTGCTTTTTTCATGTCCATTGCGACCAGAGCAGTTGTGATGCAATCTCCTTCTATACCGTCTTTTACGATAACCGTTGCCGATGCTATTTCTCTGGAAGGATAGCCTGTAAACGGATTTACTATATGATGATATCTTTTTCCCTCAATCATAAAATATCTTTCATAATCCCCTGATGTAAATACAAAACAATCCTTGACCTTTAAGGTACCTATTATACCATTCCCATCCCGGGGATTTCTTATACCGATAATCCAATTATTTTTACCTTTTTTCTTGCCCAACAATAAAACATCTCCTCCCGCGTCAATTAGAGCTGAATGGATACCGTATTCTTTTAATATGCTTTTTGCTCTGTTTAAAGCATATCCTTTTGCCGCTCCTCCAAGATTCAGGGAAAAATCTTCGGGTATTATCAGCGTATCTTTCTTTATTTTTACTTTCTTGTAATCTACAAGAGGTAGTAGTGATTTGATTTCGCTTTGGGAGGGGAGAGTTGGTTCTTTAAAATAATTCCATTCCTTAAGTATCGGGTCGATTGTAAGGTCAAAATATCCATCTGTTTTTCGGGAAAAGTAAAGAGATTCCTCTATTATTTTAATGGAGGTAGTATCTATTGTACCTTTTTTTATACCTCTTATTTTTAGTGAATCAATTCTTTTGAATTCGTCTTTTATTCTTTTTATTGCATTTTTTGCCAATATGGGGTTTCGAGAATAAATTTTTCCGCTGACATAGGTATCAAAGTAGAATTCCTCAAACGTGAATTCTTTGATATTTAAGAAAAAAAGAAAAAGGGCTAATACTAAAAACGCGATTATTAATGCTAGGCGTTTAAAACCCATCCCAACCCCCAGAATAGGACGCAGATGGACGCAGATTTTTTTGGATTGGACAACGAAACAAACTAAAAACATGAATCCCAACACACAACCCTAAAGAGAGTTTTACCACAGAGAGCACAGAGTAACACAGAGAAAAAAAACAAAAAAACATTTTTTGTGTATTTAAAACCCAACCCACACCCCAAAATGATCTCACACAAAGACACGGAGCCACGGAGGCTTTAAATTGTTTGTAAGTTGTTCGGTTGGACTGTTTTATGAAACTCACCAACACACTCACGCACTGACGCACTAACAGAATTTGACTCATGACTCAAGACTCATGACTTATTTGCCCAAATTCTAGCTTTCAAAAACTTCCTTTACGTGTTCGAAAGCCCAATCCAGTTCAACTTTGGTAATCACAAGTGGGGGAGCGAAGCGGATTACAACAACGTGAGTTTCTTTACAGAGAAGTCCTTTTTCTTTAAGCTTTTCCGCATAAGGTCGCGCAGGTTCTTTTAATTCAAGACCTATTAAAAGCCCTTTACCGCGTACTTCTTTAATTACCGGATTTTTAAGCGAACGCAACTTATCCATGAAGTAATTGCCCATCGTAAGAGCCTTTCCCGGTAAATCTTCTTCTACGAGGTAGTTTAAAGCCGCAAGTCCTACCGCAGCCGCTATCGGGTTGCCACCGAAGGTTGAACCATGATCTCCGGGATTAAAGACGCCGAGTACTTCTTTTGAAGCCGCGAATATCGAAACCGGATAGACACCTCCACCTAAAGCTTTTCCAAGAATTATTCCGTCGGGTTTCGCGTTTTCCCACTGCCAGGCAAATAATTTTCCCGCTCTTCCGAGTCCCGACTGAATTTCGTCAAATATTAAAAGAACATTATTCTTTTCACAGATTTCTTTAACTTCTTTTAAATAACCTTCGGGAGGAACTACTATTCCTCCTTCGCCTTGAATAGGCTCAAGAAGTACCCCGGCGGTGTTTTCATTGATTGCCTCTTCTATTGCTTTCACGTTACCGTAGGGTACGATTGGGAAACCCGGAGTCATAGGCCCAAAACCATCTCTGTACTGTTCTTCCGTCGATAAGGAAATTATAGTTATAGTTCTTCCATGGAAATTATTGGCTGCGGCTATAATCTCCGCCTTATTTTCAGGTATCCCCTTTATTTTGTGCCCCCATTTTCGCGTTGCTTTAAGTGCTGTTTCTACACCTTCAGCTCCTGTATTCATAGGAAGTGCCATTTCCATGCCCGTAACTTCGCATACTTTTTTAAGGAACAAAGGCAGCTGGTCATTTCTGAATGCGCGAGACGTTAAGGTTAGTTTATCAAGCTGTTCTTTCATTTTTTTAATAATTACCGGATTTCGATGTCCGTGATTCAACGCGGAATAGGAGGAAAGCATATCCATATATTTATTTCCTTCTACATCCCATACCCAAACACCTTCCCCTTTATTTAAAACTACGTCAAGAGGCTTGTAATTGTGGGCTCCGTATGTGTCATCCATTTCCATTAAATCCTTAGCAGAATAATCCATTAATTTCCTCCTTTTATGAGTATATTAAAATATTTTTTGTTTCCTGCTACTCAAAAATTTTTGCATATTTATTCATTAATATGCAGTTTTTAAAATAGGTTTATTTTTCCAATTGTCAAGGGCATTTTTGAGATCCTTCGGATCGGTTAATGGGTAACAGGGATTTTTTGAATCAGTAAATTGGTTAATTAGTTAGATTAGTTGATTGGTAAAAAAACAAATAAAAAAATCCTGTTAATCCCTTTTTTATCCTGTCTAAATATTTTTGGGTCGGGAAGAATTTGAAAAAATAAAATCCTTTTAAATCTGCGTTTCTTTGCGTCCAATCATGGGGTATGGTTGGGCTTTGTGTCTTTGTGGCAAATAAGATATTGACATTTAGTTTGTTTTTCCTTATTCTTATTTAAGGGTTAAATAATTATTAATTATATAAGTAAAGAATTAGGAGGTTTTTATGGTTTGTTCCAAGTGTGGAGCAAAGAATCCTGCGGATGCAAAATTTTGTATTGGTTGTGGATCTCGATTTGCTAATAAGCGCGAGGTTCTTTCTACTATTTCCGATGTCGAGTATAGTGGTTTCTGGGAACGTTTCTTTGCTTATTGTATCGATAGTATAATTTTAACTCTTGCTTCAGTTGTTGTTGGATTTATCGGTGCGTTCTTTATCGGTTTTGTTATGGCTCTTATGGGTATTGAGATAGAGGAGATGGAAGATTTTTTTGTAGTACTTTATTACATATTGGCATTCGTATTGAGCTGGCTTTATTTTACTATAATGGAAAGTTCCAAATTACAGGCAACTCTTGGTAAGAAGATTTGTAATTTGTTTGTTACAGATACATCCGGTAATAGAATTACATTCTTGAAAGCTAATGCAAGATTCTGGAGTAAATTCATATCCGCAGTAATTTTTGGTATCGGTTATATAATGGCAGCTTTTACAGAGAAGCATCAGGCTCTTCATGATATGATCGCCGATACTCTTGTAGTAAAAAAGAAATAAGGTTTGAATCAGAAGTTAGAATTACTATGTCAACCCCCTCTGTTTAATTAAGCCGATTTTCGGGCTAATC
>CAYYUB010000119.1:0-4514 GCA_964474855.1 uncultured bacterium | reverse complement strand
CTCAGGTCAGTGGCTTAAATATGATAATAGGAGATGAGGTTAAGGGTGCAATAACAGTCGAATTGGATAATGTAGAGTGGGAAGAAGCAATGGACTTAGTTCTAAAGACAAAGGGATATACTTATATTATTGAAAACAATGTAATAAGGGTTGGGATTCCTGCAACATTCGCAAAGGAACGAGAAGACATTGAACTATCGAAGCCGCTAAAAAGAGAGATATATATCCTTGAGTTTAGCACTCCAAAAGAAATACAGAGTGCAGTAAAAGCTCTTCTTTCTAAGAGGGGAACTGTAGAAACGGATGTCCGGACAAACGCTATTATCGTAAATGATATATCTACAAGATTAGAAGCGGTGGAAAGTCTTGTTGAAGCACTTGATAAGAAAACCTTACAGGTCGCAATAACTTCAAAGATAATAGATATTGATATGACAGCCGCGAGAGAACTGGGGATTTCCTGGAATGTAACGGGTCTTTCGTATACAGACTTGAACGTAACCGGAGATGTTTCTCAAGTGAACCCACCGGATCCCACTTACGGTGCATTTGTTAATGTTGCTACTATTCAAAGCTGGGGCGACCTTTCTGCAACATTGATTGCGATGGAACAAGACCAGAAACTTGAAATTACATCGAATCCAAGAGTTACAACGGTAAACAATAAGGAAGCTACCATTTTTGGCGGAAAGAGATTTGCAATAACTACTTTAGATATTAACGGTCAGCCTGTACAAAGGTGGTACAGGGCTGGTATTGAGTTAAAGGTTACTCCGCACATTAATGCGGCTGGTGATATTACAATGGCGATCGGTATCGAGATGAGTGATGTTGTTCCCGGAAGTGATAATACAGTCGTTACCGAAACTCGATCGGAGACAGAAACTCTTGTAAGGAATGGTCAAACTCTTGTAATAGGAGGATTTTTCAACAAAACCGTTACCGAAAGGAAAACCGGGATACCAATTTTGAAAGACATTCCTCTCATAGGTTTGCTGTTCGGACATACCTCAACGGAAGAAAGGAAGAGAGAAGTTCTGATATTTATTACTCCTCATATTGTTGAAACTGAGTTAGGGAGCAATATTTAGAACTTAGAATTTGAGTATCACGTTAAAGCTGCCTCCATAGCTGGTGGAGGTCATATTTTCCAACCTTCTATTAACGTGATTTCTGTAATCAAATGCTAATCCTCCGGATACCATATCGGAGAAAGAATAGTTGGTACTAAAGTTGAAATCCATGGATCTGGTATCTTCTATTGGGGTTCTGCTTTCATCAAAGTTAATTCTATGGTTTGTATTATCTTTATATGTGAAGGAAGCGTTAAGATTTATAGGTCTGTCCCATTTAACTCTTCCTAATAAGGGTAATGGGAGTCCGGACTTGGAAGGCTTCAAGGTGTATGAGCATCTAACCGATAAGCTTTTAGTTTTTCGATTAGTTTCAGGCAGATTGGCAGGATAGTTTTTTCCTGTAATATATTGAGGAGTTATATTAAGCGTAAGCCCATTTTTCAAGTTTAAGTCGAAACTTGGAGAAATTTTAGATGAGGATGAGCCTGAGGAGTAATCTTCGTTAATGCCTTGGGAGAAAGAAGAATCCTTAACTATTGAGATTGATAGGCTTGAGCGCCGCACGTAGTTTGATAAAAATGGAATATATTTTTGAATATCGGGTAAATTGATATCTACATCAGGAAAAGTAAATGTACCATCCTTCTTCGCTATCGTAGTACTTTGGAGTAGAAGTTGATCGGGTACCTTTTCAGTGAATCTCGCACTTATTTTTGCATTTATTCTGGAAAAAGAAAATCCGGAAGATACAGAGTAAATTTTGTTGAAATATCCGCCATCAGTATTTCTTATGCTTTCGAAAAGAGTGCTTTCTGGTTCGGTTTCTATTCCGTATCTGAATTTATAATCCGGTTTTGAATTTAAATAAGCGAAAGTTCCGTCTTTCGTATAATTAGCTGAGAATTTGACAGGAGATATGTTTTTTGAGAATTTTGAAATAAGCGGTATTTTCCCAAGAAGGGAATTTATTTTTAAATCATCGTTTATTCTTACCGTTCTGCTTTGAGTGCAACCTCGAACATCGAGAGAATCTCCCAGGGATTTTGAGTATTCAGCACTGTGATTCTGATTAAAGGTACTTTTATAGGTTATTGTTAAATTGTTTAAACCTAAAAGGTTGGATCGATGTGCCGCATTGATTTCCTCTTTTAAAGAGGCATCCTGTCCCAGAGCCCCAAGAGAGCGGTTTTCGGAGAAAGATTCTCTTTCTCGTAGATCGTTTTTAGTTGTTATTGAATAATCTACATCTATCCATTCTATTGGTTTATAGCTAATACTTCCATAGTTGCTAATTTCTTTTTTTAATGGAGAGGTACTTTTTTCGTATAGAGAGTCCCTGTAGTTATAACGCTTACTTATATTATAGTCGTAAGTAGTTTTAAGTTCGATGTTTGTGGGGAGCAGAGAGGAGGAATTTCCTCCAAGAATAGGTGGAGAGAGAGTAGGGATTCGCAGTCTATAGTTTGCCGAAGCCTTCGAACTTTTGGTTGTATCTGTATTTATAAGAGGATGGAAATTTTCGTTTTCTCTGTAAGAACCGCTTAGTTGCAAGTTGTCGATAGTTTGTTTTAAAAGCCAGTTATCTGAGGTGGATTTTCGTGAAATGTTTACGGTGAGGTTTCTTGAAAATTCCTTAATGGTAAGCGATTCCGCTTCTTCTGATTGAAGAAGAACGTCGGAGTTTACTCTGTAAATAGGGGTCCCGTGGCTTTTTGTGGTGCTGAAGGTTATAGGACAGTTAACTATTTTGTTTAAAAAATTACCGGCGTCAGCAGTTATTCTAAAAGTCTGGGAAGAAATTTCTTTGTCTCCCAGTGTTCTTAGAGCCGTTAAAGAATTCTTGTAATTGGAGGACTTACGGTTAATATTGTAAGAAATGCCTGTAATAAGATCTCCCATATTTGTAGATATGTTAAGATTGAGATTGCTCCCTTTTCTGTTGTCTGCTCCTTTTAAAATTATATCGTCAATCAAAACTTCTCCTGTTAAAGTTCCGGAGGTTGGATTTATGACTCCAAGCTGAAGAAATGCAATATTCATAAGAGAAGGCTCGCCTTTGAGCGAATAGTTGCCCTGAACTGTATCATTATTGATTTTTAAGGAGGTGAAATTTTCAAATACAACGTTAAGTGTATCCCAATCATTCTCCTGTGTAATAGTGGTGCTGAACTGATAATAATTTGTAGAATCTGTGAGAAGACGTAAGAATACTCGTACTGAATCCGTCGCGGCTCCAATATATTTTGTGTAAAAATTTAGCGTTTTGTAAAGACGGAAATCATATCCTTTTCCTCCGCTCTCAATGGGTAGTGTAAGATAGTGTTCCACGAGACAATAATTATCAGCGGAAAGAGAATCGATTTCCAACGCGAGAGATTGTTCTTGTTCATAAGTGTTGCTATAATAGTCTTTTTTCTGCTCGACCGGAGCGATGTAATCTTCGTCTTCTCGAGTATTTCTCTGTCCGATTTTGAAATTTCCGCCGGAGGGGTTTAAAGAGTCGTTTGAAGTAAAATGTATTCCTTTGTTTTTCCACTTGTTCCCCACTATTCCAACTTTTGCTATAGTGATTTTTGTTTCCTCATCAAAACCCCGGAACCATATTCTGGAATATTCAATACTTTCAAGGGAAGGATTTCCTATTTTTTCATATAATAAAGAATCTTTAAGCGGTATTATAAAAACTTTCCACCCGTTTAGACCTTCTTTTGCCAGATATTCCTCCGAGGAAAGGTCAATTCTATACCGAAAGAAGCTATTATTTGTTTCCAGCGCAAAGTCTCTGTTTAAGTCTTCTGAGTCCAATCGTCCATTACCTTCTTTATTGTGTCTTTTTAATGAATCGGTAAAAGTCCCGCTCCCATAATAATAATCATCTATTCCATCGTCATACAAAGAGTCCGGCCGGTACGTCCAATTATCGTCTTCCATTTTAACTCCGTCAAGGCCGGTATCCTCTCCAGTTTGCGAAAGACCATCAAAGTTTTTATCCTCTGTATCAAGTATACCGTTCGGAGGGATAATCATCAAACTGTCTCCAGAGGGATCTCTACCCAAGCGAGGGATATCCTCATTCATTTTATCTCCCATATCAAATATGAGCTCTCCTTCTTCTGCTTTAACCCATATCTCAAGAAAATTTTTCTGGGAAAAGTTTTGATATTGAGTAAAAGCTTTCATAATTCCACCCCAGCTTTCGCGAGGATCTGGTATTGAAGTGTTAGGCTGAAAATTGAGTACAAATACACTGGTTTGTTTATCTGCGAAAGAAGCGTCCGCATATTCGGAAAATATTCTGCTTTTTAGGTAATATTTATCGGTGAACCAATCTAACTTGCCGAGGGTGCTAACGCTCAGCGAATTGTCAGGCAAACTGCTGGTATTCCATATCCTTTCAAGAAGGTCAAGATCAAAAGGTAGGTTAATTGACTCCATATC
>CAYYUB010000118.1:0-4526 GCA_964474855.1 uncultured bacterium | reverse complement strand
CCCTATAGATTTCATGCGGTTCTGTATGTAATGTTTGACCGAGCAGAAGTCCGCTAAGGCGGACATCAACAAGTATGGTACGGTTGCCGTTATTCCAATCCAGAGCGAGGAGTCCATGTTCGCCCGGTTTTTGCTTTGAGGCTTCTATTCCTAAATTTTCGAATTTCTCATCGACTGTTTTTCCGTATTTTTCCGGGACGAGGTTATTTACAAACCATAAGAAAATATCTCCGACAGCGGATTGTCCTGCTTCTATTCCGAAATAATCCGGCATTACGGAACCATCTACTATTCCGCATACACCGGGTATATCCGAAAGTTTTTTGTCATGAGGTGAAACCATAATATCACATGTACTTGTGCCGAGTATTTTCACCAGTGTTTCTGGCTTTACTCCGGCACCTACAGCTCCCATGTGCGCGTCAAAAGCTCCTACTGCAATTGCTATTCCGGGTTTTAACCCCAAATCTTGCGCCCATGTGTTTGATAATTTTCCGGCTAATTGATCGGAAGGAATTGCCTTTTCATATAATTTGTCTCTAAGCTCTGCCATGGCGGGGGATAGGGCAGAAAGAAATTCCTTATCCGGCAAACCGCCCCAATTATCGTTGTACATAGCCTTATGCCCTGCTGCACAAATACTTCTTTTTATTTTATCGGGACGAGTTTCCCCCGTTAATATTGCAGGTATCCAGTCGCATATTTCTACAAAACTTTCTGCCGCATTAAAAACGTTCGGGTTGGTATTATAACAATGAAGTACTTTACTCCAGAACCACTCGGATGAGTAAGTTCCTCCGATCTTATTAAGATATTCGGGACGCATCCTCTTTGCAAGCTGCGTAATCTGAGCGGCTTCCGAGTGCCCCGTGTGGTCTTTCCAGAGCCATACCATAGCATTTAAATTATTTTTAAATTCAGGTAAAAAACATAGAGGCGTGCCTTCGCTATTAACAGGCATTGGACTGCTTCCTGTTGTATCTATTCCGATTCCGATAATATTTTCAGCATTAAAGTGCGAAAATTTTTCCTTGGCTTCAAGAATTGAGTTTTTTATTGTTTCTTTTATACCTTTTATATAATCTTCAGGGTTTTGCCTTGCGAGGTTGGGTTCCTTTGGGTCGAGGAGAATTCCAGCATGTCCGGAAGGATAAGAAAAGACATAACTTGCAATCTCACCTCCATCACTTAAGTCAACAATCAAGCTGCGGCAGGAATTGGTTCCGAAATCAAGACCTATTGCATATTTTTTCATCATTCTCCCTTAAGAGATAATTTTCTCCTCATACTTCCTCCGGCTACGGCAACAATTATAACCAGACCAAGTATTACCTGCTGCCAGAATGCGGAAACGTTTAAAAGCACGAGTCCGTTTGCAAGAACACCCATGATCGAAGCACCGATTAGAGAACCAAGAACAGAGCCTTTACCTCCCATTAAGTCTGTGCCTCCGATAACAACGGCTCCTATAACGCTGAGTTCATAACCTGTACCTGTAATGGGTGAACCTTGAGATAAACGGGACGCGAGCATTATTCCTGCCAGACCGCTTAAGAATCCCGTAATACTATAAACCAAAATTTTAATTTTATTTACGTTTACTCCCGATAGCCAGGTGGCTTTTTCATTGCCTCCCGCAGCGTAAATATATCTTCCCCAGATAGTCCGGGATAAGAATAAATATCCTAAAATATATACAATTATCATTATTATAACAGGAACAGGCATTCCTAATAATCTTCCTTCGGCAAGGCAGCCAAAGCATTCCGGTAGTCCTGTGATTGGCCAGCCTTTTGTGATGACCAGTGCCAAACCTCTTGCAATATTCATCATACCGAGAGTGACTATGAAGGGCGGCAAGTCCCATTTGACTATAATTATTCCGTTTACAAAACCGAGAAATGTACCGCACAGTAAAGCCGTGCTTATTCCCGGGGCTAAACCGAGTTTTTTGATAAATAATGCCGCAAGAACGTTTACCAGTCCGAGAACTGCTCCTACGGACAGGTCTATTCCCGCTGTAAGAATTACCATAGTCATTCCTACACTTATAATTGCGATAAAAGAGACCTGTTTCATTACGGTGAATATATTGTATACCGAAAGGAAATTCGGAGTGGCAAAAGAAAGAATAGTACATAATGCTAGAAATGCTATGAATATACCGAATTCCGTACTTTTAAAAATAGCTTTAAAATCCATCTTTTTCCCCCTTAGTTTTTCAGGGCTGCGTGCCGCATAATTTTTTCCTGAGTTGCTTCTTTTCGTGAAAATTCATGAGTTATTTTTCCTTCCCTCATCACCAATATTCTATCGCTTATATTTATTATCTCAGGCAATTCAGAGGATATTAAAATAATCCCTATTTTTTCTTTCGCCAGGTTATTTATAAGTAAATATATTTCGTTTTTTGCCCCTACATCTATACCGCGTGTAGGGTCATCTAAGATAAGTATTTTTGGGTTTATAGCAAGCCATTTGGCTATTACTATCTTTTGCTGGTTTCCGCCGCTTAAGTTTTGAACTATCTGTTTATTGTCGGGAGTTTTTATATTAAGGCGTTTACAGTATTCGTTTGCTATATTTATTTCTTCTTTTTGTTTCACGAATCCGTGAGTATTTATATCGATAAGTTTTGTTATGTTGATATTATCTTTCACAGAACGGCTTAAGATAAGCCCTTCTTCTCTCCTGTCTTCCGGTACAAACCCCATTTTCATTTTAATTGTTTCAAAAAGAGAGTGTGTTTTCACTTCTTTCCCTTTTATTAAAATTTTGCCGCTGTCGGGAGTTTCTATACCGAAAATTCCCCGCATAACTTGCGCTCTGCCGGAACCAACGAGTCCCGCAAAACCAAGAACTTCACCTTCGTGAAGTTGAAAGCTGATATCTTCATATTTTGATTTCTTTGTAAGATTTTTAACTTCCAGAACGACCTCTCCTCTTTTTACTTCTGTTTTCGGGTAGAAATCCTTTAGTTCTCTTCCGACCATCATATGTACTATTTTTTGTGGATTTGTATCGGTGGCTTTGATTGTACCAACATAATTTCCGTCTCGCAGAACGGTAACTCTGTCGGATATCTCAAGAACTTCTTCGATTATATGGGAAATAAAAATTATTGAGACATCTTTTTCTTTCAATTCTCTAATGATTTTAAAAAGGGTTTCTTTTTCAGATTTGGTTAAGGCCGATGTCGGTTCGTCCATAATTATTATTTTGGCAGAAAAAGACAGAGATTTTGCTATTTCTACCATTTGCTGTTCTGCTACGCTTAGTTGGCTTACCAGAGTTTTCGGATCTTTTTGCATACCTATTTTTTTCAGGAAAAATTCGGAACTTTTGTATAATTCCGGAAAATTGACAAACGCTTTCTGTTTGCTGGGAGCTCTTCCGATAAAGATATTCTCAGCAATGTTGAGGTTGGGTATTAAATTGAATTCCTGGTATATTACACTGATACCCAAATCCAGGGCGTGTTTAGGATCTGTCATTTCGACTTTATTTCCATCCAAGGTTATAGTGCCTTCGTCTTTTTTATAAGCACCTGCGAGAATTTTTAATAGGGTGGATTTACCCGCTCCATTTTCACCGACTAAAGCGTGTACTTCTCCGGTCTTTAAATCGAACTGGATCTTGTTTAAAGCCTTTACCCCGGGAAAAGTTTTGGATACATTTTCCATCTTTAAAATGTGTTTATCGGAGGTTTTCTTTTTCATCCGGGGTATTTTAACTTTATGCGTGTTTTATTAATTACTCTGGGAAGTGTTCGTCTATATTTTCAGATGTTACGAAGAGAATCCCGGTGTCTATGATTCCGTCCACGGCTTCAAAGCCTTCCGGTAACTGAATTCCTTTACCCATATGAATATCATAAAGCACTTTGAGACTCACATATCCCATCATGTAAGGTCTTTGTCCTACTGTTCCCTGAATATATCCCTGCCTTATAAAGTCTAAGGTAATAGGTACTGTATCAAACCCTAATATTTTGACTTCGCCTTTTTTATTCACGGCTTTTACCGCACGGGCAGCACCGGGTGCTGCAGGCGCATTTACTCCTACAAATGCCAAAAGATCGGGATGGGATTGAAGGATTGCTTCTGCTTGTGAGAGGGCCAGTGCTTCATCATCATTGTTAGCTTGTAATGATACTATTTGAAGATCCGGGTATTCGGCAATTGCATCTTTAAAGCCGTTGATTCGTTCGTTAAGATTCATTGCACCGAGTCCGCCAGTGAAAATAGCTATTTTTCCTTTTGTACCCGCTATTTTTATAAAATGTTCGCCTAATGTTTTTCCCGCTCTATAATTATCCGTTCCTATATAATAACTACGCAGGCTTTTGGGCGAATCCGAATCGAAAGTTATTACAGAAATTTCTTTTTCGGTAGCGCTTTTAATAATAGCCTGGACAGCCCCAGGTTCGTTTGGAGAAATACCTATTCCGGCTACTTTGCTCGCAATAGCTCCTTCTATGATGGATATTTGCAGAGCGCTGCTCGCTGTCGGCGGACCGTTGAATA
>CAYYUB010000117.1:0-4552 GCA_964474855.1 uncultured bacterium | reverse complement strand
CAGCTTCCGCATCACTCTTCACCTCTCCTGCCACATAACCCGATTCCCTCATAGCCCCCAAAACTTCAAACCCCTCGAAGTTTGCCACCATTGTTTCCTCCGGCAATAACTTCTCTGATTTTAACGTTAAAACTTTTATTCCTTCAAAGGGATACTCGAAAGATATATCAAGAAGTTGCCTTCCTTTCTCCTCTCTAATACTCCAGTCTCCTACTCCTTCCCCACCAACATCAATAACCTGATAATTCTCCGGGACAATAAGAGTAAGGAGATTAATCTTATTCTGTACCACGTTCAATTCTAGCATTGTGGTTACGCTAATCGCGTCTGCTTCAATCGAAAGAAGATTAAAAACTTCAGAGTATATTTTTGCAGGCCCTCTCTCTACTCTTTTATCTTCGCTCTTCCAGGAAACATGCATATAAGAAGTAGGAGAAAGGTAACCCCCAACTATAGTATGGTTCTTTGTCCGGGTCTTTCTAACTTCCTGAGCATTCTGAATATTAACTTCTAGATTAGCTCTTGGGATATCAAGACTTAAGTAAGTAACGGGTGTTTGTGGAATATTGAAACTTAATCCCGGGCTTCCCTTATCCGGTGATGAGTTAACAGAAAATTTCACACCAACTGAATGTCGCCCGATCACACTGGTGGACAGATAATGCCAACCTCCCTCAGTTATTACGGAAGCAGGCCTTCCGTCAAGTTGAACTTTAGAAATAGCTAAACCCTCCTGAAAAAGAGGAATCTTCAGATAGGATTTTTTATCTTTATCAAAAATTTCCAGATTCAGGAGAACGGTAAAAGTGGTACTCTCCCCTCCCATGACGCCATTGTATGTTGCTCTTGTTATTATATAATCCATAGGGGGCTTGAGTTCTTCTCCGGAAGGAGGTTTCATCCGCTCTATAAGTTTTTTAAATTCTTCCCTTGTCAGTACCACCTCCCCACTCTCGACCTTGTATTCGGGTTTGTAAGTAGCTCCGGTCTGCTCCATTAATCTGGCAAACTCCCCCCAGGAAAGTCTTATTTCATCAACATCAAGTTTTAAAAGAGAACGAAATTCTTTCCAATCTATGGTTACTTTTGAATCAGTAGAATTATCAGCTTCGAGTGTAAAACTAAAGAACGAAAACAACAAAAGAAGATAAAAACTAAACAAAAAAATATAATTTACGGTCCTTTTTCTTCTCATCATTAAACCCCTATTTAGCTTCGTCTTTTTTATTTGTTTTTGTTCTTTTCTTTTTCTTAGTGATAGATTTTGTTTCTTTTCTGAATATCAATTCGGGCTTAAGCCAGGCAAGCAGAAAAATCAGAACAAAAACAACAAAAAGAAATTTCGAAATAAAGAAGAAAATAAAAGCTCCCAAAATCAGAAGAACCTTTATACCATCAGGAGTCTTTGATTTCATCCAGAAGTCTTTCCTGGAATAAACCCAATCTTTCAATTTAAGAAAGAGAACTTTGATTTTAAATCTAAGACGATAAATAAAACAGAGAATTATCAGAAGGAAAAAAGTCTTAATTAAAGAATAAATCCATCCTCCCGTATACTGAAAGCTCAAAAATAGCTGTTCATCTTCCACTACCGTTTTTGCAAAACGATACAACTGTCCGGAAGTAGGCACTTCTATCTTGAAGAGGGCTACATCGGTTACTCCTCTATCTCTCTCCTTTTTTATATTTTCCGCAAAGCCAATTTCCTGCCTGACCTGATTCATTAAATCTTCTTGCGCATTAACCGCCCCACTCAATCTGAAATTGCTTTGTAACATCCTCTGTGTCTTTTGCACTTTCTCATCTTCAATCTGTTTCGGTTTTTCCCAGCTTTCAAGAGCCTCCTCGTACCCACGAACCTTTGCGTAGGTAAAAACTCTGCCACCTCCCAACAGGGGACGAATTCCTGTAGCTATGTCTTCTTTCTCAACATTTCCGCCGAAATGAACGTAACGATATTCTAAGGGCAGATAACAGGACCATAACATTTTACTTATTACAACGTCAGCTTTGGGAAATAGCATATTTTTTGAACCAACAATAGGTAACGAATTATTTTTATAATAATAGAGAATTTCCACATCGAATGATGCTATATTCTCACCCGCCATTTTTGAACGAACAAGGGGTATCATAAACTTACCCTCTTTATTTTTAGAAGGAATTTCTCTCTTACCATCAACATAAAGGCTCCAGATTTCAGCCTTTTCAGGTAAGCTTAACTCTAAAAACTGCTTACCGGTATTCCGCATAGTATAGATAACCCGGCTTATAACTTTACCTTCCGTAAGTAAAACCGACACAACACTGGCATTATCAATAACCGTATTAACCATTGGAAGTTCTTCATGTTTTGTAACCTTAAGAGTTAACGAAAATGGATGCCTTAAATATCGCAGACCTAAAATTAAAGGTCTTGTGGACATATTTACCAGCTCAAAAGGCAATTCCTGTATATCCACAATGTCAATATCTTCATTCCCTATAATCTCAGCCTCAGCCGCGCTTTTCTTCTCAATCCCAAGAAAACCGGTTTCTCTAACGGATTTTACCACTTGAAAACCATTGAAATCAATCTCGTTACCCTCTTCCGTTAAAATCTTTTCTGCCACCACTGTAAATATGACCGTACCTTCTTTCTCCCCTCCAAAAGGAACACTCAGAACTTTTCTGCTTTCGACTTCTTCCGTACTCCAGTCCCTTATTTCCTGATAATTCTCCCCTCTAACGTATAAGACACTATAGCCTTCAGGCACATATACTCTTACACTGGAAATTGAATTTTGAAGGACATTAAGTTTGAACTTCGTTGTAACTCGCAGGGCATTATCCTCAACAGAAAGCAAATTCATAACTTCCGCATAGATCTTAGCAGGAACCCTCTTCTTCTCTTTTACAACGGTTCTGTGAAGCTTTAGGGCAACGCTGGAGGTTGTAGAAAGAACAGCCCGAACACTTAAATATCTACCTCTCCTAGAAACAGTCATATATTTAGCTTGAGGTATTTCCACCCTGGCGTCGGTTACAGGAATATCGATATTGAATAAAGTAATTGCGGTTCTCGGAACAGTAAGACTTAAAACATCAGGACCTTTATCAAGTTCGGTTTTAACAGAAAAAGAAAGAGTGACCTTATGTTGACCTAATTTCTCGGTCGCCAGCACATACCAGCCGTTCTCGACCATCACCAGAGCAGATCTGCCATCTAATTTGATATCCCTTAGTGCAACTCCCTGGGGCATTAGCGGAATCTTAGGATAATCTTTTCTAACTTTTTCAAATATTTCAAGATCAAATGTAACGTTAAATGTTGTACTATTTTGGTTCATAACACCACTATATTCTGCTTTAGTTATCAGATAATCTCCGGGAGGAATAATCGGAGAAACATCCGGTTTTTTCATCTTTTCAAGTAACTCTTTAAACTGCTCCCTGCTAAGCACAACCATACCGTTCTGAATATTATATTCGATTTTTACATCCTGACCTGTCTGTGCTAAAAGTTTTTTAAATTCATCCCAGGAAAGTTTAATTTCATCCGCATCCATCTTTAAAAGCTTCTTGAATTCTTCCCAGCTTATCTTTACTTCGCTTGATTCCTTATCGGTTGAAGTTTCTTCAGCGTAAAGAGTTAACACCGATAAAAGAGAGAAAAAAGCCAAAAAAACGAAAACAACTCTAACTAATAACCTGAATTTTACCATGTACTCCTCCTTTTTACTATTTTTAAAATATTAGACTGAACTTACCTATTTTCATTCCATAAAAGATTAAATTTCTCCTATTCTCTCTTATAGTATAGAGATTTTTGTTAATTATGTCAAGAAGCCCAGATTCTTCGAATCAGTTAATTGGTTGATTAGTTGATTGGTTAATTAGTAAAGTCAGGATTTGGGATTTAGAGTTTGGGATTTAGTGAAAACAAAATTAAAATTGGGGTGTGGTGTGGTTTAGTATTTTTAGTGTATTTAGTGGTTAAAATTTAAGTTTTTTGTTTTTCTTTGTGCCTTAGTGTTTTTGTATGAGATTGCTTTTTTTGTATAGAGATTCTGAATTCTGACTCCTGGCTTCTAAATTCTTTTCCTATCCCCACATTCCCATCGCTTTTCGCACCATCTTCATCGTCTTTTTGGCTTCTTTTGATGCCTTTTTCGCCCCTTTACTCAAAATTTCAACTACATCAAGCTCTTTTTTTACTTTTTTCCTTTTTTCCCGTATAGGATCAAGAAATTCATTAAGCAAAGAAGCAGCGGCCTTCTTACAATCCACACAACCCCTTTCTCCCTTTTTACACTCATTTTTAATATCTTTAATATCTGGAATTCCAATCGCGGAAAGGTACGCAAAAACAACACAACCTTTCGGGTGCCCAGGATCGCTTTTTCTGATTTTTTTAGGATCGGTGAAAGCTGCCATCATTTTTTTTTCGACATCCTTAGGATCATCCGCAATATATATAGCATTATTCAAAGATTTAGACATCTTTCTTCCATCCAAACCCGGAATTCGGGGAGTCTCGGTAAGTATCGGTTCAACTTCATTGAAAACCTTT
>CAYYUB010000116.1:0-4600 GCA_964474855.1 uncultured bacterium | reverse complement strand
ATCCCAGATACCTGCTCTTTTCCTGGAAACATTAAACTTACTTCTGAGGTAAAAAGCATTTAAGATTAAATTCATATCTAAAGTTCCGTTTGCAATTCCTTCTAATTGTCCCGAACTCAAATTTCTTCTATATACCTGAGACGCAACGAGAGACGCAATTTTATACTTAAAATTGGTTCTTGCCATATATACCTTTGCTGTATCTACTTGATCTCCACCCTCTAAACCGTACAAAATAGATAGATACGAACTGCCCGCGGAAAATTCTTTTCTATAATCTTCCCCTTTATTCAAATTTCTATAAAAAATTTCATAATTATTAATTCTTAATCCTCCTTTTAAATCCTGCCGATAGTTTCTTATGTTTTCCCAATTAAAATAAAAAGGCTGGAAATTTAGATTCATTCTGTCTTTTCGAAGAGTATCAGCCTTTCCATAAAAATAGGAACATTCTACTTTTGAATTTGGAATTAACTTTACACCACCTTCGAAAAAATCAGAAGGGAGATTGCCCATTTCCCAGGTCTTCAATAAATCTTTTTCCCCTTCCCATTCTCTAACAACAAAATCCGGAGTCTTCTTAGAATAATTAGCAGATAAACTCAAAAAATTAAACGGATTAAATTCAGACTTAACATTTGCATTTAAGCCATCTCTTTTCTCACCTCCGGAGGGAATCCTTATCCTTCTCCCTTTTAACTGACCTGACAAAGCAAATTTTTCCAATTCTTTGTTTAAACCAATAGAAAAAAGATTATCTTCCTCCCCAAGAGGAACTTTCCTTTTAGCCGAATACGGACCATTACCTGTCCATAAAAAGTAATGTAATGAATCAACATATTCGTATTCTCCGTTCCCTTCACCAACCCACTGGAAATAAACCTCATAGGAACCGTTTTCATAGCCTTCATAAACAAATATTGAATCCCGAAAGGCATAATCACCTTCTCCTTCACCCACATTCACCGCAGCATACCGGTATCCAAAACCGGAATCAGGATAGGATTCAATTAAATCTTTTTCCGAAAAATCTTCCTCTCTTGTAAAAGAAAAAGAGTAATCACTGCTCTCAAAAGAAGTTTTATAGAAAATATTACTCTCCCCGTAAACACTATATTGAAAAAGAACAAGAACTACTGATTCGTTATCAAGAAAAATAGAGGGATTGAAGGTTAACGAATTTTCAGAGTAATTTATTATATAATCTTCATCTGTCCCCTGCTCTAACAGTCTACCATCAAGCCAAACCTGCTCGGACCCTCTTACAATCGATATTCCGCTTATTTCTTCTTCAGGATTAATTTTATAAGGACCTAGCTTGTCTTCAAGTGTTTTAAACGTGGTTTTTCCGTATTTAGCCCTGGAAACCCCGACTACTCCGGACAGATTTTCCCAGGTGGAGGATAATCCAAGCAATCTTTTATCTACTTCTTCCTCCATAGTAACAATATCTCCCACCCTGAAAGACATATTATCGGAAACAGCCTCAATAAATATTTCGTCTATTTCACGCAAATTTTGTGAAACCACAGCACCCTTAGGAATATTCTCATCAGAAAGAACACCGGAAACATCAAAGTGACCGGCCTGTCCCCCTATTTTCATCCATAAACTCTGGCTTATATCTGTTCCTCTTGATCTTACATCTACAAACAAACCCTTGTTTCCATTTATAGTAAGTTTACCTACATCTTGTTGTTGCAAATCACCGATAGTCTCTGCGGGTAAAGACGTACGCGTTCCTTTTTCCCACCTCGAATAGGTTTCACTCAATAAAAAATCCAGATGCGAAAATTTGAATTTTAACGGTAAAGAACACTCTCCTATAATTCTCAGGGTCCCTTTTCGATAATTTATTATGTATGCCGAATCACGCAGCAAAAGCTCCTCTTTGCACCATAAGCTATCGGAATTGACAATAACAAAGGAATAACCCAGATTGATTTCCGATGTATCCGGTGAATCAATTATTAATATTTCAGATGATATGGAAAATAACAATAATATCAAATTAACATCCAACTATTTCAATGAAGTGAACCATAGATAATATTAGCTAATTTATCCCCAATTCCCGAAACTTGACGAATTTCTTCTTTAGACGCTGCAAGTATCCTATCTTTTGAACCGAAATGTTGTATTAAAGTAATCTTACGCTTATAACCTATACCCACAATTTCATCCAATTCCGAAAGAGAAAGCTTTTTTCTTCTAAGTTTTTTATGATAATTAAGAGCAAACGAATGCGCTTCATTACGTATATTGATCAACAGCCTTAAAGCATTCGATCTTAACGGCAAAGAAATAATTTCTCCACTCGGTAAATATATTTCTTCCGCTCTTTTTGCAAGAGCTACCACAGGAATTTTCAAGGACGTAATTTTTTCCATTGCTTTAATAGCCGAGTTTAACTGTCCTTTTCCTCCGTCAATCAAAATCAAATCAGGTATATCTCCCTCGGTAATCGATCTTTTGATTCTTCTGGCTATGATTTCGCCAATCATTGCCGGATCGTTTATACCCATAACGCTTTTTATCTTAAAACGTCTATATTTTTCCTTAACAGGAAATCCATTTATAAAAACCACACACGAACCTACTGAATCGGAACCGCCAATATTCGAAATATCAAAACCTTCTATTCGCAGTGGTGTTTTTTCAAGAAGAAAAATATTTTGAAGCTCAACAAGAGAGTTTTTTAGTCCTCTCGCAGGATGCAAAAACTCTCTTTCCAATTCGAGTTTTGCATTTTTCATTGCCATCTCTTTCAATTTCTTCAAGTCACCTCTTTTAGGTGTTTTAATTTTAGAAGGAAAAAGCTGCTCTAATAAGCTCTTATCCTCTATCTCAAGTGGAATTAAAATCTCTCCCGGTATATACGAAATTTTAAGATACTTCCAGAGGAGAAAACGCTGAATATACTCTCCTTGCGGTACATCTTCATTCGAACGAAGTATATACCTCTCTGTATTAATTATCTTTCCCTCTCTTATCTGAAAAACAAAAATGCAAGCCATCCCGGCCTTACTACTAATACCAATTACATCTCTTGACTTCCTGTCTTTGAGTACCATTCTCTGCTTCTTCGTTAAATCTCTGAGACTCATAAGCTGGTTCCTGTAAACGGCAGCCATTTCAAAATTTAATTTCCCGGCAGACTGTTTCATTTTCTCATGGATAATTTTTTCCAGTTTTTTTGTTTTTCCCTGCAAAAAATCTATAACTTCTCCTACTAGTTCTCTGTACTCATCTTTTCCTATTCTACCTGTACATGGGCCAATACATCTATTGATATAGTATTGAAGGCAAACTTTATCCGGCAGGTGCTTCCTTCTACACGTTCTGACTGGAAACACCGTTATAACTGTTTTTAGTGCCTTTTTAACAGCTTTTACATCCGCATACGGCCCGAAATAAAGAGAACCGTCATCTTCGATCTTTCGTGAATAAAAAATTGTCGGATATTCATCTTTTATTGTTATTTTTATATACGGATATCTTTTATCGTCTTTTAATCTTACGTTATATTTAGGCTGGTGTTCTTTTATCTCATTTTCTTCCAAAATCAAAGCTTCAAGCTCATTTGAAGTAGCCGTATAATCCAAAAATTTTGCTTTCTGTATTATTCTCTTTTCCTTTATGGAACTTTTTCCTGTAAAATAACTCTTGATTCTCTTCTTTAAATTTTTAGCTTTACCGATATATAGTATTTTTTCTTCATCTCTGAAATGGTAAACTCCCGGAAGTTCAGGTATATCTTTTAGTGAAATTTCTATCATAAATTATAAATTAAGATTATCCCTTATCATCCGCAAGTGTTACCTTAAATCAAACCACAAGATTACACAAGATTAACACTAGATTACATACCCACACCCCAAAATTATTCTCACACAGAGCCACAGAGAACACAGAGAAAAAAACAATATTTTTTGTTTTTATTGACTTGTGACCAGTGACTAATGACGAGCGACTATATTTCATAATAAGGTTGACAAACAAAAAAGAATAACTATTTTTAACAATCAAAAAGCTCAAAAATCAGAAAAAAAAGGGGAGTAGGTAATATTATGGAAATAACTATTACTTCAAATTATGATGAAATGAGCAGAGTATCCGCTCAAATAATTGCCCAAGAAATTCAGAGAAAGCATGATCTCGTATTAGGTTTAGCAACCGGAGATACGCCTATCGGCACCTACAAAGAACTTGTAAAAATACATAAGGAAGAAGGATTGGATTTCTCTAAAGTAAAATCTTTCAACTTAGATGAGTACCTGGGCTTGGCTCCGTTACATAAAAACAGTTACAACTATTTTATGTGGGAAAATCTGGTTAAACATATTAATATAAATCCGGAAAACGTTTATATACCACAGGGAAAAATAAAAGACCCGGAACAATTTTGCACATGGTATGAAGCACAAATCAAAAAAGTTGGCGGCATAGATCTACAAATACTTGGTATTGGTTCTGATGGACATATTGCTTTTAATGAACCCGGCTCTTCTTTTGCCAGCCGTACGCGTATAAAAGCATTAATGGAACAAACAATAGAAGACAATGCGCGCTTTTTCGATAAAACGGAAGATGTACCGCG
>CAYYUB010000115.1:0-4694 GCA_964474855.1 uncultured bacterium | reverse complement strand
TATTGGTGAAGATAAAATAATATTGGACCCGGGAATAGGATTCGGAAAAAGACAGGTGGATAATTTAATAATTTTGTCAAAATTAGAAGAATTTACGTCATATGGGTTTCCTATTCTTATAGGTACATCGAGAAAATCGTTTATCGGAAGAATAACCGGTGGCCAGGCGACTGAAAGACTTGATGGCTCGTTGGCCAGCGCAATTTATTCTTATTTGAAGGGTGCCTCAATCTTCAGGGTACACGACGTAAGACAAACCAGGAATGCCCTTTCGGTTATTTCTACAATTTTGGAGGAAGAATGATTGATTTTTCCTGGTTAGATGCCCTTGATATTATTATTGTAGCGGCGCTTATTTTTATGATTATAAGATTTTTTTCCAACACAAGGTCGATACCTATGCTTTCAGGACTTATGCTTATTTTGATTCTTGCTATTATAAGTAACGTACTGAATCTTCCAACAATGAAAATTATTATGCGTGGACTGCGAGATCTTTGGATAATTGTATTTATTATAATTTTCCAACCTGAGATAAGAAGAGCGCTTATTAGTCTCGGGAAATCAAGTAAGCTCGGTTATTTTATTCAAGAAGATATTGAAACCGTGTCGGAAGAAGTTAGTAAGGCTATTATTCAACTTTCTGATAAGAGAATTGGGGCTTTAATTGCTGTAGAAAGAAAGGTTCCTCTTGATTCTTATATACGAACAGGAATTAAGATGGAGGCGGTTGTTTCTTCGGACCTTCTGGTTTCGATATTTTCGATATATTCACCTCTTCACGATGGAGCGGTGATTATACAGGAGGATTATATAGTTGCGGCGAAAAGCATATTGCCTTTGACTGATCATCCCGATTTGAGCCCCACGTTGGGAACAAGACACAGAGCAGCTATCGGTCTTACGGAAGAAACGGATTCAATATGTCTGGTTGTATCGGAAGAAACAGGTTCGATATCTATGGCTGTAGGCGGAGACTATTACGGTGATTTGGATATTAAAGAATTGAAATCAACTATACAGGATATGTTGAAAAAATAGTCGACTTTATTAATAAGGAGAGGTTTTTTGTTTAAAAAGAATTTTATTAGAAAGGAAGTAATAGGTTTTTCATCTGTCTTTGTTGTTTTATTTTTAATATATCTATACACAATTGCTCCTACTGTTTCACTCTGGGATTGCGGAGAATTCATAGCCTGTTCTCACATTTTAGGAGTTGCGCATCCTCCGGGAACGCCTCTTTACGTTTTAATAGGGAGAGTGTTTGATATTTTTCTCCCTTTTAATGAAGTCGCAAAGAGAATAAATTTTATTTCTGTTCTTTGTGGTGCCCTAGCCGGAGGGTTTCTTTACCTTATTATTCTTAAAGTATTAAGTAGATTTAAGGAAAATAAAGATAAAAAACTTTCCCTTGGTAATAACTTAATAGCAATATTCGCATCTATAGGTGCAGGATTCTGTTTTAGTGTTTGGGATAGTGCTGTCGAAGCGGAAGTATATGCTGCTTCACTTCTCATACTTACAATGGGTATATGGATGGTTCTTCTCTGGGATGATAATAGGGATAGAACAGGAAACAATAATTTACTTCTTCTTTTGGTTTACTTACTAGCTTTATCTTTCGGTGTTCATTTGTTGCCGTTGCTTTTACTGCCCGGAGCTTTAGTATTTATACTTTTAATAGACTGGAAAATATTCAAGAATCCAAAGCTAATATCTGCCGCGCTTTTACTTATCGTTGTAGGAATATCTACCTATCTTTATTTAATCATAAGAGCGCAAGCAAATCCTGCTATAAACGAGTCGGACCCTACAACCTGGCTGAAGTTATGGGACGTAATATCTAGAAAACAATACGGAAGTGATAATATATTCATCAGGCATACTTCTTGGGAAACTAATTTAGGTGTAATACCCGCATTTATGGAACAACTTAAGGTGTTCTTTAAGTATTTCTCGTGGCAATTTTTACCATATCCGAGAGAAATTACGAATATTTTACTTCGCAATATATCGGTAATTGGAACCTGGTTATATGTTTTAATCGGTTTGGGGGGTATGTTTGTACATTTCAAAAAAGACAGAAAATCTTTTTACTTAATTTTTATACTTTATATACTTGTGACCATAGGATTGGTTATTTACTTAAATCATGAATTTTCTCCTTCAGATCCCAATCCGGCGCATCAACCGAGGGAACCGAGAGAAAGGGATTATTTCTGGAGTTCCGGCTTTTTCTTCTTTATGTTTTATGTGGCTCTTGCATTGTATTGGGCTTATGAACAATTGAAAAAAAAGAAAGTCGCTTTCGGATGTTGTGTAGTTACCTTGAGTTTTGTTATTGGGTTTATTCCTTTAATTTCAAACATAAAAAGTCACGCAAACAGGAGGGAAAACTGGATTGCTCATGAGTATGCTTATAATCTTCTTGTTTGTCCCGAAGAGAATTCCATTCTTTTTACCAACGGAGATAATGATACCTTTCCGCTCTGGTTTTTTCAAGAGGTAAAAGGATTTAGAAAATTCGACTCTCAAAATAAAAAAGGAGTTCGGGTAGCATGTATTGCGCTCATGAATACCCCTTGGTATATAAGACAACTTAAGACCGACGGAATACCAATAGATTTCGATTCTCCTTTTAGAGGAACCAATATGGAAACCGCATATTTAAGAGAAAGAAGAAATGAAGAAATCGATCTGGAATTTGGAGACTGGGTTATAGAAAGCCTTCCATATTTAAGGACGAAGGATGGAAAGATAATTCAACGTAAAGAAATTACCATTCGCAATATTATTCTTTCCTCTCAGGGTATAAAACCAACATTTACTGCACTGACACTACCGCACGATTCTTTTGTCGAGAAGTATATAAAAGATGATTTTAATCCTTCTATAAATATTTATTTCTCCGCTACAGTATCTCCTGGTAATAGAAACTGGTTGAACAGCCATTTGTTGTTGGAAAGTTTTCTCTTTAAACTGGTAAAAGATAAAGTTGAAAATACGTTGGACATTTCTCGTTTTCTTGATTTATTCGAGAATAAATTGGATTTTAGTTCAATAAGTAATCCCAATGTTTATATAGGGCCTTCCGAGGAAAGAATAATACAAAATTATGTATCTGTTCTTTACCAGTTTGGGTTTAATCTAAGAAAAGAGGTTTTGCCTTCCAGTATGTTTTTAAATATTAAAAAAGACAAACTGAATTTAAGTGAAGAAAATAAAAAGAAACTTAAGGAATCCGCCCGATTGCTTGAGTTATGTATAAAATTTACTAAAGATAATGCGTTGTTAGTAATGATATTTAATGAATTGAGATATCTTTATTTTATTTCCGGGAAGCCTGATAGTTTAGCAGTTCTCGTTGAAGAACTTATAGATAAAGGAGATTTATCCATACTGCACTTTTTTAAAGGACAGTTATTATTGGATGAATTGGCGATGAATAAAGATATTCCGGAGGAAGAAAGAAGGATAATGGGACAAACAATAGAAGATGAGTTCAAAAATTTAGTAGGATTCTCAGAAAGAGAATCGATAAATGGTTATATAGGATTGTTGGATTTGTATACGGAAATAGGAGAAGATTATAAGAAGGAAGAATTAATTAAAGAGTTATTGAAGGAAAAGCAAATTTTCAGTAATGTTTTTATGTACAATTATAATTTTAAAAATGATACTGCAATGTCAATTTATTTGTTAAAAAAATGGTTGGAGGTAAATAGAGATGATAAAGAAGCATCTAATTTGCTTAACTCTCTTGGTGTTAATTTTAACAATTAATGGATGTAAAAGAGTTTCGCTTCCTCATTCGATAGGCGCCAGGGATTCGGTGATTCTTATTGCTCCTGATATCTTCCAGGTGGATTCATTTATTAATGTTTTAGAAAAAGCTGAATATTATCCAACAGAAGAAAATATTTTCAATGTAGAGATAGTTAGTTTGTCTGAATTCGATCGTTATAAATTCTGGAGGAATATAGTTGTTGTAGGTAACTCCGGAGAAAGCTACATGGATGATTTATTAGGTGAAGAGGCAAAACAGGAACTTAAAAAAGGAGCTCAACTTTTTTTAGAGAAAGATCTGTGGGTTAGACTTCAAACCGTAATAGTGATAGCTGGAGAGAATACTGGGGAAACCCAAAAACTTCTTGACCGTTCATCAGAAACTATTTATAGGATTATTAGAGAGGAAGAAAAAGCAAGATTTACAAAAGTAGTTTATATGAGTGGATATCAGGAAAAAGAGACCGAGAGAATGGAGAGCTTATTAGGCGCGTCATACAAACTTCCATTGGGTTATAGGTTGGTGAAGAATGAAGATGATTTTATCAGTTACGCGAGAAAAAACCCCGATAGAATGGTTACTCTTTTATCGAGAACCAGTGCTATAAAAGATCCAATTAAATTTCGTGATAGTCTTTTTTTAAAACACTTTAATGGAGATGAAGTTTATATGGATAGTATTGCTGTAAACTCAGAGGGAAAAGAGAATGAATTCCTGAGATTGATTTCATTAGATACTATAAAATTCAAGAATATAAAAGCAGTTCAACTAAAAGGTGTTTGGATAAATGAGAAAGTTAAGGGAGGTCCAATGGGAGGGCCTTTTGTCAGTTATATCTTCAAAAAAGAGGAAATATGGTATTTTCTTGATGGGCATGTGTTTGCACCGGGCAAAAAGAAATGGCCTT
>CAYYUB010000114.1:0-4702 GCA_964474855.1 uncultured bacterium | reverse complement strand
CTGAATTCCACAATAAAATCAAAAAAAGTGGTACAACTTTTCGGTACAACCTCGTGGTTAAAGAAGTTTATCTTTGTGTCTTGGTGTCTTTGTGTGAGATTATTCTTTTGGATGGGGGGGGGGTAAACAACAAAGATATCCTGTAAATCCTGTTTTATCCTGTCTAAATAAGGGGGTGTGTGTTAGGTCTTTGTAAAAAACAACAATAAATCCTGATAATCTGCGTTTATCTGCGTCCTATTATCTTTGTGCTCTTTGTGAGCTTTGTGATTCAAAAAGTAACAAAAATATAACCGCCGATATCGAAGCCATTTTCAGTTCCTAGACCACGAATATAATCAGCTTTTATTCCCACTTTTAGGTTGTTTCTTATATCATATCCTAAATCAGCTCCAATAAAGTAATTTTTAGTACCGTTAATATACCCGTAGATATTAGCATATATTAATTCCGAAAGTTTAGTGCTAAGTCCCGCTCTAAGGATATAATCATAATCGGATTCTAACGGATATTCGAATTCAAAAAATATTTCTTCATATACTCCTTTTAAGCCAATATAATTTGAGGAATTATTTAAATAATGGGAATAAATTAGGGATAATGGTAAAATACTTTTTGATTGACCGAATTCTACTCTGTAATATGTATCGGTTGAAGCGTATTCACGCAGGTACTGCGGAGATTGGCAGTATAAATAAGCGGTTCCTGTTTTATTTAATAGATTACCTTTTATATATAGGTCATAGATTGGAAGAAAGTAAACTAACTCTGGGTAAATTTTGTAATCGAATAAGACTGCCCCGGCTTGAATAGGATACTCTTCGTATAAAACTTTTGCATTGAAATTTGTGGAAATTCCAGCCTGGATATTAAAATTAAGTGGACTATATCTAAAGTTGACATCGGCGACTCCTATGAGTGTATCGGAATATACACCGGAAAAATTAAAATCGATTAAATCATATATGTTTCCCATGTTAAATTTGTAAACCGGTTTGTGTAATTCTCCACCGTAGACAAAAGCTCCGTTAGCGTAAAAAGTTTCATTAGAAGTTCTTGAGAAAATTTGTCTGGATGAGCTTTCCGCGGTAGAGTTCTGGGTAAAATTCAATCCAACTTCCAGGGGATAAAAAGTTTTTCTGCTGTAGCCGAGAAGATAACCTCCGAGATATGTTCCCCCGACGCCTTCCGCTCGCAAGCCAATATTTCTCTCGATTATTTTTTTTCTCCGAACCTCGAAAAACGGCAAGCCTTTTTTCGTATTTGTGATGGAAGGTTTAAGATATTCATCCTCAAAAGGCAAAGACTGTTTTTTTATGGATTCGACTTTAACTTTTCTTTCTCCGTATACTTTTACTTCGGGGATATCCAGAATGTCCGCGTTTAAATTGGATACGAGAAAAATTAAAATTGAGTAAATAACAAAACTCTTTCTCATTTATTTAGCTCGGAAATTTTGCTTTTTGCTTTTTTAAGCCAGGGTTCTTCGGATCTCTCAACAATTTCTTTTAGATAATTTAAAGCTCTTTCTTTTTCGCCTTTTTTAATCATTATTTCAGATAAAAGATAGAGAGATGCGGATACCCACTCACTTTCAGGATGTAAGTATCTAACCTTTAGAAGTGTTTTTAAAGCTTCTTCCTCCTTTCCTGTATCTAACAATATTTTACCCTTGAGATAATGAGCTTCGGCTTCCGAGCGTTCAAAATTCATCGCTTCTTCGAGATTTTTCAAAGCGGAAGCGAAATCTTTGCGATTGATCAGTATTTTGGCGAGTTCAATGTAGGCAAGACCGTCAGCTTTACCTTTCAATTTTAACAATTTTTCCGTAGCTTCCTTTTCTTTTCCTTCTCTTTTTAAGCACAATGCGTACAGAAGAGATGCTTCGGATAGCGAAGATTTAACCAGATATTTTTTCGCCCCGGCTATGTTTCCAGTATTATATTCAATCCTGCCGAGTTCCATATAAGCTTTATCTTTGAATTCATTTGATTTTGCCGCTTTGCTTAAAAATTGAATTGCTTGTTCCTTTCTTCCCATTTTAAGAAAAGCGAGTCCCGCTTTATAATAACTGTCGGGTTCATTAGAATATTCAAGATAGGTTACAGATTCGTTGTATTTCCCTGAATTAAAGAGAATATTACCCACAAGGCTGTTAACTTTTCCTTCCAAGCCACTTCCGCTTAGTCTTCTTAGCAAGTCTCTTGCCTCCTTTTCCATATTAGAACTTCCCGATAAGTTATTTATGGAAAGAAGAATACCGCGTATTCCGGAAAGCGTTAGCGATGAGGCGTTAGCACCAGAAAGCTTTTCTCTTGTCAGATCGAATCCCTTTGTATAGTATTTAAAGGAAGAGTCGAATTTCGCTTGGTCGAAGTAGTTATCGCCAAGGAGTAAAAAAGACTCTACTAAAATTTCGGCATCTTGAGACTTTGAAATCATTGAATACAGTTGTTCGTTAGAAGCTCGCAGGTCGTTTTTCTTTCTAAGTGTCAGGGCTATATAATAAGAACTTATTTCGCTGTGGTCTGAGAGAGAAAAATTCTTTTTTATATTTACGAATTCTTCGATTGCTCTGTTATATTCTTTATTATCAAGGAACATTTTTCCGAGATTGAATAAAGCTTCTGGTTTTCTTTCCCCTTTTACCTGACTGTAAGCGCGCTCTGCCGATTTTAAATCTCCCATTGCGTAAGCAGCGTTTCCAAGTTGGAAATATATTTCTGCTCTGCTGCAAAAATCAGGAAAATTATTCGATAATTCTTGAAGATTATGAAATGCCATATCGTATCTCTTGAGTCCCATCCATACCCATCCCTTTGCTTCGAGGACATAAGGGGTCAAATCGGGAGACTTTTCTAAATTAACTTTATCATACGATTCCAATGCTTTCCTGTATTCTTTTGTACTTTGATAAATATCGCCTTTTAACATATGTGCTTTATTAATTTCGCTGCCTGCGGGAAATTTCTGCTCGTATGTTTTCAAAAGGCTTAAAGCGTTTTCAAATTCGTTTAGTTTTTTCTTCGCTAAAGCGGCTTGAAAAAGGGCAAGATTAACACTTCCTTTATCTTTTTCAACTACTTCCATAAACTTTGAATATGCTTCATTGGTATATCCCTGTTTTAATAAAATATTGCCGATCTCAATATGTGACTCATCCCATAATTCTCCTACAATGTCATTCAAATATTCCGTAGCCTTTTTGTAATCGCCTCGATTTTTATATATCCGTGCTATCTCAAAAATAGCTTCATTCCTTAGAACGGAGCTATTTTTACTTACAAGGTGTAAGTTTACAAGTGCCTCTTCGATTCTTCCTTCCGCATGGAAAGAGAGTGATTTCCAGTACATGGCGTCCAGAAAATAGGGGTCACTTCCCGATACATTGTCAAAGTATTCTATGGCTTTATTATAATTGCCTCTTTCGTGTTCTATTAAACCTATTCTGTAATAAGAAAATCCGGAAAGCGAAGGATCGACAACTGCGACTTCCCGCAGGTACCGGATTGCTTTTTCCGTATTTCCGTTGTTTTCATTAATATCTGCAAGGTATGAATATGCTCTGGGGCTGTATTTGCCTTCGGAATATTTTTTAAGATATGAAATAAAAGCTTTGTCCGAATTTTCACTAGTCGAGAGAAAAAGTGTTTTTGCGTAGAGAAAAGCTCCTTCTTCTTCGTATTCTCCTTTAAGTTTTGAAAAAACGGATGCAGCTTTACCGTAATCTTTTAAAGCCATATAAGCCCATCCTATGCTCAATTTACTGTAAGGGAGATTGGACTTAGAATAATGGTTTAAGGCTTGTTTCAGTTCTCCTTTTGCGTAGTAAGCTTCTCCCAGATATAATTCTCTTATATTTTTATCTGTAATACGGTTTATTACTTTTATTGCCGAATCGAAATTATTTAGTTTTATCTCCGTTTTTACCCACTCAACAAGTAAATCTTCCTTTTTTGAAGGATATTTAAAAACAAACTCTTTACTTTTTACAATTGCTTTTTCGAAACTTCCCTGTTGGTTTAATGCTTTAACTAAGAGAACGGAGGCTTCGGGAGCATATATGCTGTTTGGATAGTTGTTTATAAAATCTACAAGTTCGGTTTCCGCGAGATCATAAAGCCCATCATTGAAAAGCCCTTTCGCGTACTTGAATTCTTTAACCGGATTAAGCGCTAACATCAGGAGCAAAAAACTCATTTGTTTACCTCCTCACATAAAGAAACACAATAACAGGCAATAGCTTCGTTTTTACCTATGTTTCCTATTCCTTCATTTGTGGTGGCTTTAATCGAAATCTTTGAGATATCTATATTGGTGGTTTCCGAGATATTTTTTTTCATTAAAGGAATATGGGGTGCCATTTTCGGAGACTCTGCTACTATTGTCGCGTCTATATTAATAACTTTTCCGGGTATTATCGTCATTGTTTGTTTAAGTAAAAATAGACTCGAGATGTCTTTATAGGTATCGTCGGTGTCCGGGAAATAAGTGCCAATATCGTTTAAAGCAAAAGCTCCAAGAAGGGAGTCAATAATTGAGTGTAACAGTACGTCTGCGTCTGAATGTCCCAGAAGGCCCAGGGGGTTTTCTATTTTGACTCCTCCTATTATAAAGTCCCGATTTTCTGCCAACCGGTGTAAATCATATCCAAAACCTATTCGCATATTCATTAATATACCAGTATTATGCCAATATTAAT
>CAYYUB010000113.1:0-4798 GCA_964474855.1 uncultured bacterium | reverse complement strand
TATGATTTATGTTGTCCCTCACCGGCAACTATCATTACAACTATCTTAACAGGAACATCATCAATTGTTTCATAATCTGTTATACTCTGTTTGCTAATGCCTACTGTCACAATTAAGTCTTTGATGCCTTTGATTCTTACATGTGGTACGCCGATCCCAAGACCGATTCCGGTACTCATTAATTTTTCTCTATAAAATATAGCTTCTTTTATTTCTTTCCTGTTGCCTAATTCTCTATTCATGCAAATTGAATCTATTAGTTCAAGCAGAACTTTTTCCTTCGTTTTACTTTTAAGAAAAGAAATTAATTTTTTGTCTATGTAATCTTTCAGTTTCAATGTTTCCCTCCAAAAAAAACTAAAATCCAGAACTCCACACCCTGAATTTTTTAGCTATAGAGTGCGCAAAAATTTTGATTGTTTTATTAATATTTTTCCCTTGAAACAATTTAATCCTTTGTGTTTTTTGCCTGTCCCGTAGGGAGAAATCGGCCGTACGGGGTGATCTTTGTGATTTATACTATTTATTATAAAAAAATGCGTCAGGGAGGTCTTGAACCCCCGACCCGCGGATTAAGAGTCCGCTGCTCTGCCAACTGAGCTACTGACGCATCTGGGTGAATGAGGGGATTCGAACCCCCAACCCCTGGAGCCACAGTCCAGTGCTCTAACCACTTGAGCTACACTCACCACTTTATATACGCCTGGAGGGACTCGAACCCCCAACCATCGGATTAGAAATCCGATGCTCTATCCAGTTGAGCTACAGGCGCTCTCGGGGTGAGTGGATTCGAACCACCGACCCCCTGCTCCCAAAGCAGGTGCGCTAACCAGGCTGCGCTACACCCCGCAATTATTTACAAAAACTTTTGATTTTATCTTTTTCCCCTTCGATATAATCAAAAACTTTCTGCAGAGCTATCTTTCTATGACTGATACTGTTTTTCTCTTCATCGCTCATCTGTCCAAAAGTTTTATTATAACCATCGGGTAAAAAAATCGGGTCATATCCAAAACCCTTATTTCCAATCTCTTCTTCAGTAATTTTTCCGCTTAATTTTCCTTCAAAAAACTCAAACCAATCTTCACTTATAACTAAAGTGATTACTGTCTTAAAATAAGCTTCTCTATTATTTTTTTTCTTTAGTTCTAAAAGTAACTTTTTCCTGTTGCTTTCATCCCCTCCTCCTCCATATCTTGCGGAATAAACTCCGGGTTTACCGCCAAGGGCTTCTACAAATAACCCGGTGTCCTCTCCTATTGTACAGATATTGGTTTTTCGGAAATACTCAAGAGCTTTTTTAAAGCTATTATCCCGTAGGGTATTTCCGTCCTCCAATATATCAAGATCAAGTGCCATGTCAATAGGACTTAATATTTCTATCGAGTCCTTACAAATTTTTTTTATTTCTCTAACTTTACCTCGATTCTTCGAAGCAACGAGCAATCTCATTCAACGGTTATTTCGGAAGCTACCACCCAAGCACCTCTATATGAAGCACTCAGCTGATTTTTATATTGTGTTGCTTCATATTTGTTAATAAAGTTCCCTACGCGAACTTTGTAAAACGGAGCTATATACTGGACGTATACACTTCTGCCCAGTGAGCCGCGTGCTCTGTCTGCCGCGCCGTTTGCCTGCATTTCACTATTGTAGGCTCCGATTTGAACTCTGTAACCTTGCCTTGTTACTGATTCACTAATAACAGGTGTTGTCTCCTCTTCTAATTCATCAAGAAAAGAAGTGGAAGATTCATCTGTAGTAGCTTCTTCGAAGATAATAGAAGAAGTGTCTATTTCTTCCGATGAGATTTCTTCGAATATTGTTTCGCCCAGAGGGACTTCATCTGCTACTGACTGTTTTTTTGCACAGCCTGCCAGTAAAAAGATTACAAAAAGCGCTACAAGGTAATATTTCATAAGTACCTCCATTTATTTGTACTTGTTTGGAAGTTGTTCAACAATTTCCTTTAACTCCTGTGTATCTGCTTTGGGTATAATTAAAGTCGCATTCTTTGTTCTGACCACTACCATCTTGGATATATCTTTGCCTACAATTATACCATTATCTGAATAAAATATATTATCATGGCAATTTATTGCAATGACTTTTCCTTTCTTAACGTTCCCTTTGTTATTGGGAGATTCGATACGCTCAAGAGATGTCCAGGTTCCCACATCATCCCATATAAAGTGTGACTCAATAAGTACTACTTTTTCGCTCCTTTCCAATACGCCATAATCTATAGAAATGGGGACTCCTTTTTTATAAAGGATTTTTATATTTTCTTCGTTAGGGTTTTTTCGAAGAGCGTCTATATATTCCGAAATTTCCGGACGGGATTTTTTTATTTCATCAAGTATCGTCGTGGCTTTCCAGAGAAAAATGCCGCTATTCCAAAGAAAATTTTTACTTTTTAAATAATCGCTAGCTGTTTTGATTTTCGGTTTTTCGGTAAACCTTTTTGCTTTCATTGCGGAGTCTTCTAATTTCTGTCCTCTCTCTATATATCCATAGCCGGTTTCCGGTCTCGAAGGTACAATTCCATATGTTACAAGATATTCTTTTTCTGCCCACTTAATCCCTTTTTTAATGGTTTTTAGAAATTCTTCATTATCAGAAATCCAATGATCAGAAGGAAGAACAAGCATCGTGGCGTTTTCGTTTTCTTCTAAAAGTTTTGCAGCCGATAATGCAATTGCATAAAGAGTATTCATTCCCTTTGGTTCCACCCAGATGTTTTCGCATGGGAAACCAAATTTTTTTATCTCCTTTTTCAATTTTGGAGTAGTAATCACTTTGATCCTTTCTAAAGGTGTAAGTGCTTCTATTCTCTTTCTTGTTTGAACTATAAGAGGTTCATCTCCAACAATAGGAAGAAACTGCTTTGGCTTTTTCTCGGTAGAAGCGGGCCAGAACCTTGTCCCTCTGCCCCCTGCCATTATTACTGTATAAATCATTCCTTTTCCTTTTCTATGCTGGAAACTTCCTCAAGTTGGAAGCTGACTTTACCTGCTTTGAGTTTGCTTTCAATCTTTACAGGTATATGTTGGGGGTCAATAGAGACCCAGATTTTTACTGGTTCCTCCGAGCCAAAAATTTTCCCCTCTTTAATCTGGGGACTGAGTAGAAAGGTTCTAAATTTCCCCATAGGAACTGTGGTCCACTGTAACTGTGAGACTGGAACGATCATTTCCTGGTTTTTCCCTGAGGAATGGAAAGGCACTTTTAAAGTGTCTCCTGGAAGGAAGGTTTGACTGCGCATCCAGTAAAGAGCCGCAAAAATATCTTTTGCCTCCGGTATCTTCTCCGTTCTTCTGCCATCTGTATAAAAAACCGAATCTTCGGTAAAGAGGAGAGAAACTTCATTACTGTATTTTCCTTCATTAATATTTTTTGTAAAAGAGAATGTAGAAAATGTAGTTGTGTCTACAAATGATTTATAATAATCGTCTATTCTATAAACTATAGAAAACGCTTTCTCGGTTTTTTGGATGCATTCTATTATGTAAGCAGGTTCTCCTTCAAATTTTCCTTCTCTTATTTCCATAAAAGAATGTCCGGCTCTTAAAGGACCAAAATAAGCCCCATAGGTCAGCCGTTCGCCGGTTGGGAAAGATAGATAAATAGCCAGCATAGAGTATAAAAGCATCGGCAAAAATTACCTTTCTTTAGGTTTGTATCCCAAACGATAAAAGGGATTGACTATGCTGGAACATACATTTTTTACATGAGCAGAAACTCTTTTTAAGTGTCTCACTAAGAGTGCGTATATGATTCCTTCTTTGCTACTTAAACTGCTGTCTTCTACTAAGGTTTCCAGAAGGTCCTGACATTCTGCGATGAGTTTGGAAAGACTTTTCATTACATCTGCGCCAAGTTTTTCGTCCTGTTCATCATAAACTTTTATGGTATCTTTAAAGTGAGTCTGGAGTTTTCCTTCTAAAATTTTTATCTTTTCTATATATTTACCTTTTAAAGGCTTAGGATATTTATGGGAAATCTCAATTAAATTTTTTGAATAGTCTCCGATTCTTTCTATATCAACAACTATGGTTGCCAAAACCAGAGAAGGAGTAATGTCCTGGCTTGGATTAATGGAAAGGTGCTCCAATATTTTTTTTCTAACATCTATCTCCAGAGCGTTTAATTTCTTATCAATCGCGTATATATCTTCTTTTTCTTTCTCTTTCTCAATGACAATCCTCATCGAATACTGAAACATATTGTACGATATTTCAAGCATATCTGATACAATTTTTCCAGCTTCTTCAATTAGTCCCGGACTATTTAAAATTTTCGAAAGCCAATTAAACATTTTACCTCCCGATAACAAATATCACAACTACAGGCATAACTATGAATATAGCAATTATATAAATAAATGCAAGTAATCTTTTTCTACCTGTTAATTCTCCCATTTTTTTTGCCAAAGAAATGGGAACAACTCTTAAAGGATACCAAACCATAATGCCGAACACGTTAAAAATAGAATGGCAGAGTGCTACTATTATTGCGTTAACATTTCCGGTAACAAGAGCCGCCAAAATAGTCGTTACTGTCGTCCCCAGATTCGCGCCGAGCGTATAAGGAAATATTTTTTCGATTGTTGTTAGTTGGGTGCCAACTAATGTAACAGCCAGGGATGTGGTTATCGAACTGGACTGAACAAAAGCAGTTAATCCCAATCCAAGAAGACCGGCAGTGAGGGCATTTCTGAAAAGATAATGATCAATAAGAGCTTCAAACCGCTTGGCGGAAGCTCTCCTCAAAACTTTGACGAAAAGAGTTATGGCAA